>NZ_DKSQ01000051.1:0-42221 GCF_002472765.1 Empedobacter sp. UBA7252 | reverse complement strand
CCGAACTAAACTCGGTTTTAATATTTTATTTTATTTCTGTTATAATTTCTCTTTTAAGAATTGAGCTGTGTAGGACTCTTTTACTTTGACAATCTCTTCTGGCGTACCTTCGGCAACCAAATAACCGCCTTTCTTCCCTCCTTCTGGACCAAGATCAATCACCCAATCGGCAACTTTGATAATATCCATATTATGTTCGATTACAAAAACCGAATGTCCCAAATCAATCAAAGCACGTAATGCTTTAATCAATTTCTGAATATCATGGAAATGCAGACCTGTAGAAGGCTCATCAAAAATAAACAAGGTTTTATTTGTCGTTTCTCCTTTCGTCAAGAAAAAAGCCAGCTTCACACGTTGTGCCTCTCCTCCAGAAAGTGTATTCGACGATTGCCCAAGTTTTACATAACCCAAACCAACATCTTGTAATGGTTTCAGCTTTTCGACAATTTTATTTTGTTGATGCGTTGCAAAAAAGTCAATTGCTTCATCAATTGTTAGATTTAAAATATCTGAAATCGATTTTCCTTCGAATTTAACTTCTAAGATTTCTTTCTTGAAACGTTCGCCATGGCAATCTTCACAAACCAGCTCTACATCAGCCATAAACTGCATTTCGATGGTAATTGTCCCTTCTCCTTTACATGCATCACAACGTCCGCCATCTACATTAAACGAAAAATGTTTTGGTTGAAATCCCATCACTTTACTCGCTTTCTGATTGGCAAATAAATTTCGGATATCATCGTAAGCTTTTACATACGTCACAGGATTAGAACGCGAAGATTTACCGATTGGATTTTGATCGATTAACTCAATTCCTTCCAATTGTTTCAGATCTCCAACTAACTCATCAAAATCACCGATTTTATTTCCAAAAATCTCGAAATGACGCTGAACAGCTGGTGCTAAAATATCTTTCATTAAGGTAGATTTCCCTGAACCCGAAACACCTGTAATAACGGTTAATTCGTTCAGAGGAAATTTAACATCAATATTTTTTAGATTATTTTCTCTTGCTCCAATAATTTTCAAATAATTAGGAGATTTTAGACGTTTTTTAGGAACTTCAATTTCTAATTTTCCATTCAAATATTTAGATGTTAATGTATCACCTTTTAATAATTCATCATAGGTTCCTTCAAAAACTACTTCACCTCCATTTGTTCCTGCTTCTGGACCAATATCGATGATATAATCAGCAGCTTTCATGATATCTTCATCATGCTCTACCACAATCACTGTATTGCCTAAATCGCGTAAACGATGTAAAATTGTAATAAATTTAGCTGTATCACGCGAATGTAAACCAATCGAAGGCTCGTCTAACACATACATCGAACCAACCAAACTACTTCCCAAAGAAGTTGCTAAATTGATACGTTGTGATTCTCCTCCAGACAACGTATTCGAAGCACGATTTAGCGTTAAATATTCTAAACCAACATCTAACAAAAACGTTAAACGCGACTTAATCTCATATATAATTCGACCCGCAATTTGCTGATCATATTCGTTAAATGTAATACTTGTAAAGAAATCATTCAACTCATTCAAAGGTAAATCAACCAAATCATTAATCGATTTATCCGCAATTTTCACGTAATTCGTTTCCTTACGCAAACGCTTTCCTTTACAAGTTGGACAAGTTGTTTTACCACGATAACGAGACAACATTACACGATATTGAATTTTGTATGTATTCTCCTCAACCATTTTAAAAAAACCATCCAATCCTTCCCAGTCGTTATCTCCATGCCACAAATAGTCTTTTTGCTCTTCGGATAACTCAAAATATGGTTTATGAATTGGAAAATCTACTTTTTGAGAAAGTTTGATAAAATGATTTTTCCACTCGCCCATTTTCTCACCTTTCCAAGCTACAACCGCATCTTCGTAGATTGACAACGATTTATTTGGAACGACAAGATTCTCCTCAACTCCAATTACTTTCCCGTAACCTTCGCAAGTTGGACAAGCTCCATAAGGATTATTGAAACTAAAGAAATGAATCGTTGGTTCATTAAAAATCAAACCATTTGATTCGAATTTATTTGAGAAATATTTTACCGAATTATCTTCTACATTTACAATCGCTATTTCTCCTTTTCCTTCAAAAAAAGCCGTCTCGATAGAATCTGCCAAACGATGATAAAAAGATTCTTCGTCCTCTGTTGGCAAAGCGATACGATCAATGACAAGATGAATATCATTTTCGGGTTGAGGTTCGAAATTAAATGAAATTAAATCTTCAATTTTCACTTGATTTCCATCTACACTCAAACGTGTAAACCCTTGTTGTTGAAGAATGTTTAAATGTTCAACAAACGAACGTTCCTCTGGCACAACTAATTTTATTTGAAGAATAAATTTAGTTTCAGCCGCAAAAGTTTTTAGATAATCAATCGCATCCGTTACCGAATCTTTTTGAACTAATTCTCCCGTAATCGGTGAATATGTTTTCCCAATTCGTGCGTACAACAACTTTAGATAATCGTAAACTTCTGTCGTTGTTCCAACTGTAGAACGCGGATTCGTAGAATTTACTTTTTGTTGAATCGCTATTGCAGGCGCTATTCCTTTGATATAATCAACTTGAGGTTTATCCAATTTTCCTAAAAACTGACGTGCATAAGACGATAAACTTTCGACATAACGACGCTGACCTTCCGCATACAACGTATCAAAAGCCAAAGTAGATTTCCCAGAACCAGACATCCCAGTAATCACGACTAATTTATTTTTTGGAATCGCTAAATCAATGTTTTTTAAGTTGTGCAATTTTGCACCTTTAATCAGAATAAATTCTTTCGGATCAAGTTGATTGATATCTTTTTTCATCTTGGCACAAAGTTAAGTTATTTTAGAAAGTTAAACTTAATCGCAACAAAAATTAGTCATAAAATATAACGTATAAAAAAGAACAGATTTAGTTAAAATATAAAAGCGCATCAACATGTTGACGCGCTTTTTTCAATAAAAAAATAAAAATTTATTCCTGAAATAATAAATAATTTTCTTCGTTTAACTCTTGATATCCAACATCGTACACATAAAAAATTGTGCCATTTTTTGATTCATCTACATTTGTAATGTACTTAAAATCAAAGTTTCTCAAACTCAATTCGTTTTTATTTACCGAACGAGCTCCTTCTTCTAATAAAGTTTTTAAGATACGATTATTTTTTCTTAATCTGTTGTTAATATTTCGTACAATTTCTACTTTATCACGATTAAGATTATTATTATAAGAATTTCGACAAAAATCGTTACAAAACTTTTTGTCTTTTCGACCAAATAAAGTTTGGTTACATTGAAGACACGTATTCATAAGATAGATTTTAGGTTATTTAAATACAAATATAAAAAAAAGTTAATCAATTTACAAATACTTAACATTATACCCTTTTCTACTTTAAAACGAAAGTATTAAATATTTAGTAAATGTTTATCATCTTATTTATTATTTTTGTTTAAATTTTATTGATTTTGAAAATTCTAAATAAATTACCCGACCCTTTTATTCTGTTTTTATTCGTTGCCATTGTTGTCGCATATTTTTTCCCAGATATTAGTTTGTGGTCTTACAAGGATTTCAATCTGAATACAATAATTGATATTGGAGTTATCTTAGTATTCTTTTTTTATGGATTAAAACTTAATTGGAAAGAAGTTTTTAAAGATTTAGCAAATTGGAAAATGCATGTCTTGATTCAATCCATCACATTTATATTTTTTCCATTATTAGTCTTGTGTTTCTATCCTTTCATAAAAAATTACCCAATTTATTTTACTCTGTATGTCGCAATATTTTATTTAGCCGCGTTACCAAGTACAGTTTCTTCGTCAGTTGTAATGGTTTCTATTGCGAAAGGAAATATACCAAGTGCTATCTTTAACGCAAGTATTTCTGGACTAATAGGTATTGTTGTTACACCGCTTTGGATGAGTTTGTTTTTATCAAAAAGTAATGGTGAATTTGATTTATTAGGAACTTTTTTGGATTTAGTTCTTAAAATTATTTTACCTGTTTTTATCGGAGCTCTTCTTCAACCTTATTTAGGGTTCTTTTACAATAAATATAAAAAGCAATTCGGTAATTTAGATAAACTAACCATTGTACTTATTGTTTACAACAGTTTTAGTCATACTTTTTTGGATGGATTATTTACAAAATTAGGCGTTCTTCCGTTGTTGGCAGTTTTCATAATTGTAGTTGCGTTATTCTTTTTCTTTTTCAAACTTTCAAAATGGATTGGTAAGAAAATGAATTTTAATCGAGAAGATGATATCACAATTCAATTTTGTTCGACTAAAAAATCATTGGTTCATGGCTCGGTAATTGCAGCAGTTATTTTTACGGGAGATATCGGTATTTATTTGATTCCGGTTATGCTTTACCACACTTTTCAGTTAATTTATATCAGTTATATCGCTAATCAATATGCTAAAGAAGTTGAATAAAACTTATCGAAGTATCCTTATTTTTCTATTTCAAATTATTTTATTTTCGATACTATTTTCAATCGAAAGCGTTGATGATTTCATCGTCAATCATCTTACATTTCCAATTTCAGGATTTATTGCAAAAATTACGAATTCAGTTCATTTTCCTGTTGGAGAATTGTTTTATTTAATCATTGGAATAATCGGTTTTGTATTGATTTTTAAATTGATTCGAAGTTTTTTCAAATCGAAAGAAAAAGTTTCGCATTCAATTTATTGCATTATGATTTTTGTAAACTGTATCTATTTTATTTACACGTTTGCTTGGAGCGTGATGTACAAAAAACAAACGTTAACTATTGACAAAGAAAAAATCGTTATTCAACCTAAAATTCTGAAAGAAATCTATTGCTACGAACTTGATAAAGCAATATCAGCAAGAAATTTAATCGAACACAATGATTCAACAACAACGATAAAATTCAAATCTAATTTAAAAGATTATAATCAAGAATTTTTTGCTTTACAACACCAAGTAAATAATGTAAAATGGTTAAAAAATTATCGATTATTAAAAGATACACAATACAAATTATCTTGGATTTCGGAAATGCAAAATTATATGGGTATTTTGGGATACTATAACCCTTTTACGGCAGAAGCAAATCTGAACAGATACAATACAAATTTGAAACAACCTGCAACACTTTTCCACGAATTTGGACACCAAATGGGATTTGCATCAGAAAGTGAAGCTAATTTTTTAGCTTATTATTTAGGTACAAAATCTAGAAATCCTGAAATTAATTATTCGTTTTATTATAAAAGTATTTATACGCTTTTAGGTGCTATTTACAAATCTGATCCGTATTTTGTGAAAATGGAATTGGATAATATGCATTCTAAAATAAAGCAAGACAGAAAAGCCGAATTAAAACATTATTTGAAATATGAAGGTGTTACGAGCGATACTTTTTCTGAGTTAAATAATCAGTTTTTGAAGGCTAATAATCAAGAAGGAACTATAAGTTATAGCAAATATGTCGAATTGATTTATTTGTTATATCAGACAAAAAAAGCAACGAATTAATCGTTGCTTTTATATTATTGTTAAAGTTCTAAATCATTTAAAATTAATTTTTCCACCAGCTAATTTTTTCTGATTACGTTGCGTTGGATTACCATAAATATCAATCACTCCTCCTGCTCTAGTTTTTGCATCTACAGATTTCTCCGCTCTCGCTTCTATTACTCCTCCTGCATTTGTTGTTAAACTTGCTGTATCAGAATTTAATGTTTTCGAATAATATTTCCCTCCAGAATTTGCAATTACAGTCTGAAATTCAGTATCACCAGTTAAAATTACTTCAGCACCAGAATTTATTTTGACTTCTAATTTTGATGTTTCGATTGGTAATTTGATAGATGAACCTTCGTTAGATGTCAAATACAATGCTTGTGATTTTACAACATCATCAGAATAAATGCGAGAACCTTGACTTGCCTGAATTTCGTATAATGATTTGTAATAAACCTTAACCGTTGCTTCTCCTCCTTGCATCAATTTGGTTCCTGTCATTTTCAATTTCAGTTCACCTTTGTTATTTTCAACTTGAACATCGCTCGCATTAACTCCATCTACTTTCACTAGGTTTTCGTTTGATGAAATTAATTCAACTGGAATTTTATCATAAACTTTTAAGATATTAAAATCTCCAACATTTATCTCTTCTTGCGCAAATGCAAAAGTTGAACAAAATATAGCGGCTGCTGATAATACGATATTTTTCATAAAAAAAGTTTTCTAATTTGATTTGAAATTATGCAAAATTTAAACCAAAAAAGAAAACTTAAGTTATTTTTAAGATATATTGTAAGAATTATTTCGCTCCTTCAGCTGTTAATTCTGCAATACGTACAATAATTTCTGTTGCTTTTTCCATAGATTCTACCGGAACATATTCGTAAGGTCCGTGGAAATTATGACCTCCAGCAAAGATATTAGGACAAGGTAATCCCATAAAAGATAAACGAGCACCATCTGTACCTCCACGAATTGGTTTGATGTTTGGCGTAACTCCACAATCTTTCAAAGCTTGTTCAGCAATTTCAACAGATTGGAATTTCTCTTTTACTTTCTCAATCATATTAAAATATTGATCAGAAACTTCTGCTGTAATTACTTCATGATCAAAACGCTCTTGAATATCAGCAGCAATTTGTAAAAATAAAGCTTTACGCGCTTCATATTGCTCCATATCGTGGTCACGGATAATGTAAACCATTTTTGCTTCAGATACATTTCCTGTAATTTTAGCTAAATGAAAGAATCCTTCGCGACCATCAGTTAATTCAGGAACTTCGTCGTTTGGTAATTGCGCAGCAAACTCCATTGCAATATTAGATGCATTAATCATCTTATCTTTTGCATAACCTGGGTGAACAGATTTACCTTTGATTGTAACAATTCCAGATGCAGCATTAAAGTTTTCGTACTCTAATTCTCCAATTTCAGAACCATCCATTGTGTAACCCCATTCAGCACCAAATTTCTCTACATTAAAGAAATCTGCACCACGACCAACCTCTTCGTCAGGTGTAAATCCAATAGCGATACGTCCATGTTTAATTTCTGGATGAGCAATCAAATATTCTGCAGCTGTTACAATTTCAGCAACACCAGCTTTATCATCAGCACCTAATAATGTTGTACCATCAGTTGTAATGATTGTTTGACCTTTATATTGAGATAATTCAGGGAACTCGTTTGGTGATAAAATCATTGATTCGTTCAATTTGATATCTCCACCATCGTAATTTTCCCAAATTTGAGGTTGTACATTTTCTCCAGAAAAATCTGGCGATGTATCCATATGAGAAACAAAACCAATAGTAGGCACTTCGTGATCAACTGTAGAAGGAACATATCCAAAAACATACCCGTTTTCATCTATTGAAACATCTTCTAAACCGATTTGTTTTAACTCTTCAACCAAATAATTTGCTAAATCCCATTGACGGTCTGTACTTGGAAATTTATCTAAAAAAGCTTCACTTTCAGTGTAAGTTTTAACATATTTCAAAAAGCGTGTTACCAACTTTTCTCTCCATTCTGTTTGCATTGCGTTTTAATTTTTGTCAAATTTACTAAATTATCTACCTTTAAGGCGCAAATAAACCAAAAAAATGAGTGAGCTAACTTTTAAAATTATTGAATGTCCTCGTGATGCAATGCAAGGACGCAAAGATTTTATTCCGACTGATAAGAAAATCGATTACTTAAATCGTTTATTGACTGTTGGTTTTGAAGCGATAGATTGTGGAAGTTTTGTTTCGCCAAAAGCGATTCCACAGATGGCGGACACAAAAGAAGTTTTAGATAATATTGATAAAACCAATTCAAAATCGAAATTATCTGTTGTTGTTGCCAATAAAAGTGGCGCAATGAAAGCTGCAGAACACGAAAAAGTGGATATTATTGGATTTCCTTTTTCTATTTCAGAGAATTTTCAACAATTCAACACGAATAAAAGTCGTGAAGAAGCGTTTGAAATGGTGAAAGAAATCAACCAAATCTCAAATGATAATGGTAAACATATGTTAATTTATCTTTCGATGGCGTTTGGAAACCCTTATGGAGAAACTTGGAATGAAGAAATCGTAAAAGAATGGTCTAAAAAAATGGCGGATATCGGAATTTCTTCAATCAATCTATCAGATACAATTGGTGTTGCAGACGAAAAAACAATTGTTGATTTGTTCCAAAATTTGATTCCTCATTATCCAGAAATTGAATTTGGCGCACATTTTCATACCCTTTATACCGAATGGCATTCCAAAGTACAAGCCGCTTATGATAATGGTTGTCGTCGTTTTGATGGCGCTATAAAAGGTTTGGGCGGATGTCCAATGTCAAAAAGTGATATGGTCGGAAATATGCCAACCGAGAAATTAATTAGTTTCGCAAATGAGCACAAAGAAAAACATGGTTTGAATCTTTTTGATTTCGAATCTGCTTGGAATGTTTCTTTGCGTACATTTGGCTTAGTTTAATCTTAACAATAAACTAAAAAATCAATTCTTTTGTTAAAGGAAATTAAAATATGTTGGACTTTAACAAAAAAAGTTAAATTTGCTCATCGGTAAGTTTTTTTATCGAGCTTAGAATATTAAAATGAAATTAAAGTATATGAAATTTAAATCGAGTATGATGTTGCTAATTGCAGCATTATTTACGGTAAATACTTTTGCACAAACAGCAAAACCAACACCAAAACGTCTTGCTAAAGTAGATGGTATAGCTGCTGTTGTCGGAGATCAGATTGTTTTAGAGTCTGATGTAGATCGAGATTATTTAATGTCAAAACAACAAGGGATGCAAGTCGAAGACAAATGTGATTTCCTAAATGACATTATGTTAGACAAAATGTTGGTTGATCGTGCAAAACAAGATACTTTAATCAAAGTGACACAAGATGAGGTAACTCGTCAATTAAACAACCAAATCGAAGGTTGGATTGCTCAAGCTGGAGGAGAAAAACAAATTTTAGACTATTTCGGATTCCGTACAATGGCGGAAATGAAAAACGAAACTAAATATATCGTAGAAGATAATATTTATGCACGTAACAAAAGAGAAATGGTTGTAAAAGGTGCTGATGCTACGCCAGAAGAAGTTCGTTTGTTTTTCGAAAAACACCAAGGTGAGTTACCAGACGTAAAAGACGAAGTTTCGATTAGCCATATTGTAACTTATCCTGAAGTTTCGCAAGAAAATCAACAAAAGATTATTGATCAATTAAAAGAAATCAAAAAAGAAATTGAAGAAGGTGCTTCTTTTGCAACGAAAGCAATTTTATATTCAGAAGATCCAGGTTCTGCAAGTAACGGAGGTGAATACAAAAAAGTTTCTCGTGGTAAAATGGTAAAAGAGTTTGATGCGGTGGCGTTTAACTTACAAGAAGGTGAAATTTCTGATCCATTCAAAACTGATTTTGGATATCATATTATTAAGTTAGAAAAACGTCGTGGACAAGAATTAGATTTGCGCCATATCTTGATTACGTTGAAACCAACAGAAGACGAAATAAAAAAGGCTTATAATAAATTAGATTCAATTCGAGTTTTAATTAACGACGGAAAAATGACATTTAAAGATGCTGCATTAAGATTTTCTGATGATAAATACACAAAATTTAACTCAGGAAATATCATGAACCAAAATTCTGGTGACGATCGTTTCGAGAAAATGGCTTTGCCTCTACCAATGTTTACAGCAATTGCAACATTAAATGAAGGAGATATTTCTCAAGTTTTCGAAGATGATTTTGATAACAGAAAAGCTTTAAGAATCTTAAAAATCAATAAATTTTATCCAGAGCATAAAATCAATTATCAAGATGATTACTATAGAATTCAGAAATTTGCGGTTCAAGATAAAGAACGTACATTGTTGATGGATTGGGTAAAACGTCAAGTTGGTGATGCTTACATTAAAATTGGAAAAGAATACCAAAGTTGTAATTTCCCGATCGATTGGGAAAAGAAAAACCAAAAATAATAAAACAAAAAACCTCGAGAAATTCTCGAGGTTTTTTTTATGTCTTAAAAATAAATAATCTTATTTCGCAATCGGAACTTGAGAAGGCCAAATTAACTTACTTGGATCAAATCCTACTTTCTTTGCCGAATCAAAAAATCTGTCTTTTACCTTATCCGAAATCTCTTTCTTACGCGATAGAATCCATAACTTTTTATAATCTTCACTTGCAACTAATACATTATTGTAATCTTTATCAAAATCAATTACATATAATTTTTTTGCTAAAATTGGTAAAAACGTTGTCGAGAACAACCCAACATTTTCGATATCTTGTGCTGCAATTCCTTCAATCTTTTCCCACCCTTTTTTCTTCGCATTGTAGCCGCGCACAATCACTTCCAATTGCCCATTTTCTTCGTTCAAATTAAAACGATGCGTCACATTTGTTTGTCCTTTTTGTGCTTTATTTTCCAAACGTGCAATCTCGTACCAACGCCCTAAAAATCCACCTAAATCAAAATTTTGAGCAGGTTTATATTTTACATTTTTCTTATTGTGATTAACGATATATGCTGTTGTCCCTAACGCCAATGCTGCAAGAGCTAATTTCTTAAAATTCATTTTACTAAAACTTAGGTTGCAAATGTATCAATAATATTAAAGTTGAAAAAATATGATTTCAAATTTTGAATTAATTAAACTTTCATTTAACTTTATTAAAATTAATTTTAATATTATTTAACCAAATGAAAAAACTTCCTGTTATATGTCCCAGCTGTGCCGAAGAATTAGCGGTCGAAAAATTAATTTGCAACCATTGCGAAACACAAGTTGTAGGAAACTATGAACTTCCTTTATTTCTGAAACTTACAAATGAAGAACAAGCATTTATTATGCAATTCTTTGTCAACTCAGGAAGTTTAAAAGACATGGCAAAAGAATTTGAAGTCAGCTATCCAACCATGCGAAATAAAGTAGATGATTTGATTAATAAAATAAAAACAATGTCCGATGAATAAAGAATTTTCAGTATCGATGTCGCTATTTTTTAAGGTTACAACTGCTATTTTAATTGTATTATTAATCTTAATTGGAGGAATATTGTTTAAAGAAACAGAAGTATATGTTGCGGTGATTTATGCAATCATTATTTATCCGTTGTTTGCGTATTATTTTTTAATCTCTTTAAATAAAATTAAAGTTGATTTGAATAATATTTATCTTATTTCAAAAGTCAAAACGAGTATTATTCCGATAAATGAAGTGAAAATTATTACAAGAAAATCTCAAAATAATTTGATGATTATAGGTGCACGAGGCATTTATGGTTTGATAGGAAGATCTATGGACAATTATCGATGCAATATAAAAAATCGTACAAAACTTGTTGCTATTGAATTAGAAAATGTAAAATATTTGGTGAGCTGCGATCAGCCAGATGAATTTGTTAACACAATAAATACACTAAAAAATGATAAAGAAACTCCTTAATCCATTTGCATATTTCGATGAAAAAATACTGTTCATTATTGGACTATTTTCGCATTTCCTTTTCACTTATATCGCCAATATTACTGAATCTTTTTTCCCTGATTTTTTAAGCATTAAGAAAAATGGAATTTCTTATTCTTATCTCGATTTGTTGTATCAAAATACGAGAAATTTAGTAATTGCAATCCTCATATTTTACATTTTAGGAAAAATCATCAATAACAGAACACGAATTATAGACATTGTAAACGTTGTTTTAATCTCAAGAATCGCTTATTACATTGTATTCATAACGGATTTTATTCCAATTGTCAACAAAAGTATGGACAAGGTTTTGAAAGGAGTTACAACAAATAATCTCGAAGTTTTGCACGAAGCTCCAACAATGATTGTACTTGTAATTGTAGCTTTTATCGCGATATTTTTCTTGTGTATAATGCTCTATTTTTTATACATAGGTTTCAAAACTGTTACAAACATGAAAAATACAAAACAAGTTTTTGCTTTCATTGCTACCTTGTTATTTATCATTGTTTTAACCACAATATTATCATTATTAATACCACAAAAAATATGAAAAAAGTTTTATTTTTCTTTATACTTATTTGTTCTACAGTTTTTGGTCAATCAAAAAATGATTTCACAGAATCAGATATTCAACTTAACGAAAATCAAGTTAAATTATTTGGAACATTATGTTTACCTCAAAATGCAAAATCTAAAATACCAATTGTTTTATTAATTTCTGGTTCTGGACCAACAGATAGAAATGGAAACAATAATATGATGATTAATAACTCTTTGAAATATTTAGCTCATAGTTTAGCTGAAAAAGGAATTGCATCTATTCGCTATGACAAAAGAGGAATCGGAGAAAGTTCTATTGCTAATTTGGACGAGTCTAAACTTACATTTGATGATTACGTTGAGGACGCAAGGAATTGGATAACTTTCATAAAAAAAGATAAAAGATTTGGTTCTATTTCAATAGCTGGACACAGCGAAGGTTCATTAATTGGAATGCTTGCATCTTCAAAAAATGTCGACAAATTCATCTCGATTTCTGGTGCAGGAGAATCTATTGACCAAATACTTAAAAAACAATTAAATCTACTTCCTGAACAATTAAAAACCGAATCGTATGCTATTATAGATTCTTTGAAAAATGGAAATACTGTAAATAATATTAATCCTAATTTATCTTCATTATTTCGTAAAAGTGTACAACCTTATTTAATTTCTTGGATTAAATATAATCCTGTAAATGAAATCAATAAATTAACTATTCCTTTTTTAGTGATTCAAGGTGATATGGATATTCAAGTTGATACGGAGAACGCTAAAAACCTATCTCCTAAATCTGCTGTTATTATCAAAGGGATGAATCACGTTTTAAAAAATGTTACTTCAAAAGATGATTTATCTTCTTACAACAACCCAGAACTTCCAATAAATATAGAATTAGTAGAAGTCATTTCTAATTTTATCCTCAAAAACTAACTATAAAAGACAAAGCAAATTGCTTTGTCTTTTTATTTAAGAATTAACAAGCTGTTCCTCCTTCAAAATTTATCACTGTAGTTTTTTTTATCAGATTTTCGAGTGATTGTCATTGTTCCATTAGCTAAAACTGAATCAGATTCTACATTTTGTTTAATTATTATTTCTTGATCTACATCAATTTAAAACAATAATTGTATTTCTAAATTTACAATTCTTATTTGTGATTCGTAACAAAGGAGTTTAAAGATTATACAGATTTTTCATAGTATAAAGTTGGTTAGGTTATTTAACAAAGAGCAGAAGAAATTTTGCTCTTTGTTTGTTTTATATTTATAATCATTAAATAATTTATCATGTACTTATATTTTTATTAGTCAACAATTATTCGATTATTTACTTTTTTATTTCCAATTATTGATTGATTAATAAAATTGAAAACTTCGTCTAAATATTGCTTTCTTAATCCAGACCATTCATGTTTTCCTGAATTAGAGAAAATAGCAAAAGATGCCTGACTATATTTTCTATTCAAATCTTCTAAAGTAGCAGAACCATTTAAAGGAAAAAACCCTTGTTGATTATCCAAACAACTTCTGTGTGGCGCATTGTAAGCTGGTACAACATCATCGCTTAAACCATGTACATAAACTGTTGGCAAAACACTCGATTTTGTAACATAACGATTGTCTACAATCGCTCCTGCATAACTTACTAATCCATCAATTTTAACTTGATTGAATTGATTTCCGTACCATAAATCTCTCAAATAATAAGCATTTAGAATAGTCTCCGCTCCTGCACTACTTCCTCCTAAAATTAATTTATTAATCGAGAATTTAAGTTCTTTTGAATTATTTTGAATAAAATTTAGCGCAGTTAAAACATCAAAAGAGGCTTCTTTAAAAATCATCAACTTTTCTTGTTTTGGCAAATCACACCCAAAACCAGCCGAAGAATTTGCCAATAATCTATACGAGATAGAAACAGCTACGAAACCTCTTTCTTGAGCATCTTTCATTCGTTCAATTTCTTCTTTATCCGCTCTTGTTCCTCCTGAAAATCCGCCTCCGTGTACCCAAGCAAATACATTATAGGTTTGATTCTCTTTATAGTTTTTCGGATAATAAATATCAAACGCTAAATTATTTTTTTTATCATATACTATCGTTTTCTGCGCATATGTATAACTTATCATTAAAAATAAGGCAACTAAATATTTCATTTTCTTCTATTTTAAATAAAAATTGCTTGACTTTAACTTCTTACGTTGTCAATTTGTCAAGCAATTTACTATAAATAATTTTCCCTTTAATTATTCTATTTTTTTACGAAATAATGATTGTGCTAATCGAATGTTCTTGCGAATTCACCTCAACAGCTTCTCCTTCTATCCATAAATTATATTGATAAGGTTTATCTGTTTGATTCATCACAACCACCACAACTTTTCCGTCTTTGTTTACAAAAGAAGTCGTCATTAAATCTGAACGATTAGACGATGCTGCAATTCTTTGCGCACCTGGACGAATAAATTTTGAGAATTGACCAATGTAGTAAAACGAATTTGTATACGTAACTTGTCCATTTCTAGTATCACCATGAATTGGTGCAAAACAGAAATTTCCTACGTGATTTGGTCCTCCTTTTTCATCCAACAAAACATTCCAATCTGTCCAAGCAACTGTTCCGGAGTTAAAATCGTTGATCATATTGTAACCATATTTTTCACCCAATGCCCAATTTCCCATTTGATTGTAATCAAATTGTTCTTTACAACCTTCTGTAAAAATTAGATTAACATTCGGGAAAGCTTCGTGAGTTAACGCTACATTATTGAATAAATTCACGCTTCCGTTCCATGTTTCGTACCAGTGAAAACCAACTCCCCAAACATATTTAGCAGCTTCAGGATCATTCAAAATAGTTGAAGCACGCTGGTAAATTAAATCACGGTTATGATCCCACACAATAATTTTTTTGTCTTTTAATCCTTTTTGGTGAAAAGTCGGACCTAAATTATTTTTCAAGAAATCACGTTCTTCTTCAGCTGTATAAATACACGATTCCCATGTTTGCGTTGCCATTGGTTCGTTCTGAATAGAAACTCCCCAAATTGGTAAACCAATTTTCTCATAATTCTCGATAAATTTCACAAAATAGTTAGCCCAAGTTTGGTAATATTCAGGTTTCAAAGAACCTCCTTTTAACATACTGTTATTCGTTTTCATCCAAGCTGGCGGACTCCAAGGACTTGCATATAAACGATAAGCATCTTTCATTTCTGCTTTTGCCATTTTAATCATCGGAATTTTATAATTCAAATCATGTGCAATGTCAAAAGTTTTTAACTCATTATCATTATCTTTTACATACGTGTAACTATCGCTCGAAAAATCACTCGAATTTATTGTTGTTCTAATCAACGAATAACCAATTCCTTCTTTTTCGCTATAATAAGCTTTGATAATTTCTTGTTGCGCTTTCTTTGGCAATTTTGCTAAAACTTCTGCTGAAGCATCTGTGATAGCTCCTCCAATTCCTTCAAATTTTTGGAATTTACGTTTTGGATCAATAAAAATTGCAATATCTGTTTCTTTTGGTTGTGGAAACTTTTTTACAGCTAACTTATCTGTCCATTTTGCGATACGTTGATTCGTATTTTTAGCAGTTGTATATATTTCGATTTTCTTGTTCGAAAGTTTAAAATCTTGCGCATTTACGGCAAAATAATTTAACAATAAAGCTGCAATAAGAGGATATTTCAAATGTGATTTTGTCATAATTATTATTGAATTAAAAATTTGGCTAAAATTGGTAAATGATCTGATGGATATTTGAAATCGTAGAAATCATCAATCGTATTGAAACTTTTACACGTTACTTTTGAATTCTTTTTGTAAAAAATGTAATCTAAAATTTCTGTTCCTTTTACATTGAATTTAAAATCTTCCCATGTAAAATCTGGTCCATAAACCATTTGCGCATTTAGACGAGTATCTAAATATTTGTTTTGAATATATTTAACAGATTCATCGTTTTGATTCATATTAAAATCTCCCATAAAAAATGCTGGAACGTTTTTCTTTTCAGTTAACTTTTGAATTAAATTATCAATCATTTCTAACGATTTTTGACGCGCAATTTTTCCATCATTATCAAAATGTGTATTGATTATCCAAAATGTATTTTCGTTTTTTTATCTTGAAATAATCCGTAAGTGATAATTCTATAATAAGAAGCATCCCAACCTTTCGACATTTTTTCTGGCGTTTCTGATAACCAAAAAGTATGTTGTTCTAAAACTTTATATTGATCTTTTTTGTAGAAAATAGCAGAATATTCAGCATTTTTATCATCATTTCGAGGAGATCCAATAAAATCTAAACTCGAATTATTTTGTTTGATAAAATCTAACTGAGGAACTTGCGCTTCTTGTACACCAACAAAATCAGCATCATAATACTTGATTAAATCAACCAATTTTTGTTTGCGAATATTCCAATGATTTGCGCCATCATCAACAGACGCTAATCTAATATTGTAAGACATAATTGATAAATTTTGTTGTGCAAAACCTATCATTGTCATGATTAAAACTAAACTTAAACTAATATATTTTTTCATGTGTGTGATGTTAAAAAATTCCAAGTAAGCACAACAATACTTACTTGGATGAGAAATAAATTAAATTTCTAACTAAAACTATAAATGAGGAATTTAATCAACTAAAGTAAAACTTGTTTTAAGCGTTGCGTCTGAATTTCCTCCAACAAAAATGTCGAAATCTCCAGCTTCAGCAACATAATTCATATTGATATCGTGGAATTTTAAATCTTCTGGAGTTAATGTAAACGTAATTGTTTTTGTTTCTCCTTTCTTAATCATCACTTTATCAAAACCTTTCAATTCTCGAACTGGACGCGTCACACTTCCTACTAAATCGCGAACATATAATTGTACTACTTCTTCTCCATCGTAGTTTCCTGTATTTTTAACATTTACAGTGACTTTTATTTCATCTTTTCCATTCTTCATCGTTGATTTATTCACTTTTAAGTTACTATAATCAAACGTTGTATAACTTAAACCATAACCAAATGGATATAAAGGCGAATTCGGAGAATCTGTATAACGAGATTTATATTTTTGCTCTGCATCACTTTCTCCTAAATAAGGTCTACCTGTATTTTTTTGATTGTAATGAATTGGAATTTGACCTACAGAACGAGGAAATGTCATCGGTGTTTTGGCCGAAGGATTGTATTTTCCATACAACACATCTGTAATCGCTAAACCTCCCATTGTTCCTGGATACCATGCGTATAAAATTGCATCCATATTATCATTTTCCCACGAAATTGTCATTGGACGACCAGCCATTAAAACTAAAACAATTGGCTTACCAAGTTTCTTTAATTCTTTTAATAATTCTTTCTGATTTCCTGGTAAATCTATATTTGTTTGAGAAGCAGCTTCACCTGTTTGATTCTCGTTTTCTCCCATAACCGCAACAATTACATCCGAGTTTTTCGCTAAATTAATTGCTTCTTGAAAACCATCAGTTTTAGACGAATTAAGTTCTGTTCCTTGTGCGTAAGTAATTTTTGCATTTTTACCTAAAACATCGTTCAAACCTTCCCAAACAGACCACGCTTTTCCGTATCGATCTCCACGTGCAGCCCAGTTTCCGATGATGTTTTTTTCATCTTTAACTAAAGGTCCAATTACCGCAACTTTTTGAGATTCTTTTAATGGTAAAATTTGTTTCTCATTCTTTAATAAAACCATTGATTTACGCGCAACATCACGAGCTTCATTTAAAAACTCTTGTTTCATTACCGTTTCTTTCTCTCGTTTTGCATTTGAATAACGATATGGATCTTCAAAAAGTCCTAAGTCATATTTTGCTTCCAAAATTCTATGAACCGCAGTATCAATCACATCTTGCTTTACTTTTCCTTCTTTTACCAATTTTGATAAATGATTAAGAAAAGCACCACTCATCATATCCATTTCAATTCCTGCTTCAACCGATTTTAGAGTTGCTTCTTCCAAATCTTTTGCAATTCCATGAGGAACTAATTCCTGAATCGCCGTATAATCTGTTACAACAAACCCTTTATAATTCCACTCTTTACGCAAAATTTGATCGTACAAATATTTACTTGCTGTAGAAGGAACTCCTCCAATTTCGTTGAAAGACGTCATGAAAGATCCAGCACCTGCATCAACAGTCGCTTTGAAAGGCGGCAAAATATAATCTCTTAAGAAACGATCAGAAATTTCTACCGAACCATAATCGCGACCAGCCTGCGCTAAAGCATATCCTGCAAAGTGTTTTGTACACGCTAAAACGGTATTTAAATCATATAAACTTTTACCTTGAAAACCATTAACACGCGCTATTGCAATTTTACTTCCTAAGAAAGTATCTTCACCTGCACCTTCAGAAACACGTCCCCAACGAGGATCAAAACCGATATCAACCATCGGAGCAAAAGTCCAATGAACTCCGCCAGCAGCTGTTTCTTCAGCAGCAATTCGAGCCGATTTTTCAATTGCTTTTAAATCCCAAGAAGAAGCTTCACCAAGTGGAATTGGAAAAATAGTTTCATAACCATGAATTACATCGTATCCAAAAATTAATGGAATTCCAAGACGTGTTTCTTCAACAGCAATTTTTTGTAATTTTTTGGTAATATCTGTTGTCGTAGCGTTAAATACAGACCCCATCATACCTTGTTTCGTGTATTTTATATAATTTTTATCAATTGCAGAGCCTGTAACATCACCTCCATCATAGGTATATTGTACCATCTGACCCACTTTGTCATCAATCGTCATTTGACTCATCACATAATCAATAAACTCTGATTTCGATTTCGATTTATCAAACTTTATTTTTTGCGCATAAGTATTGAATGCTAATCCTAAGAAAGCAATTGAATAAATTAGTTTTTTCATTTTTTTGATTTTAATTCGAGGCTGTTGTTTTGAATTTCAATTTGTCTAAACCTCTTTGTACATCTTCATTTTGCATAAACAATTTCCACAATAATCCAGAGCGATAATTCTCTATCATTGGTGTAATTGTTCCTTGATCTATCGCCAAATATTTCGTAATCACTCGATCATTTTTTACATCAACCGCATCATACGGACCTGCTACTCCAATCAAGCTTTTGTTTTGTTTTTCGTAAATAAACTTCAAGAAATCCATAGATTCTTTCGGTGCATATGGGAAAGACGATAACGCAGCTGTAGGCGTAATTACATTATTGTCATTTAATGGAGAGTGTGCTGTATAACCTTCTGTTCCATCTCGATTGAAGGTATAACTTGCCGTTAATCCCCACATATTTTTTTTGTACTTCTTGAAACTTTCCGTTTTTTGTTGATTGTAGATGTAATGAATCTTTGCTTGATTTTTCACTACTTTTCCATAATCAATACCAATTCCATCTATTAAATTGTTCGGATTAAGTCCAATAAATGAATATTGTGCCCAAAATAAAGGTCCAACATTTTTATTAGCTCCGTTATGCTTTACAATCAATGGAACTCCGTATGCAGAATCATTTGATTTTATATCACCATTTCTCGTCCAACCATTGTAATAAACTTCTGAATTGATAGAATGTTTTGGAGAAGCCGCAGCAATAACATACGTAATCATGGTTTCATCAAATCCTTTTAAAGGAAAATTGATTTTCCATTCGTAATTTGGAGACCAATGCCAGTACAACACATTTTCTCCTCGTGTATAAAAATTGAAATCGATTTCTTTCCAAAGTTGATCAGCTAATTGCGAAATCTCTATTTCTTTCTCATTTTTAGAATCTTTGAAATACTCTTTCAAACAAATTAAACCCTGAGCAAGAAATGCAGTTTCTACCAAATCACCTCCGTTATCGTATGTACTAAAAGCTTTTACTTTTCCTGTTTCGCCATTTAACCAATGTGGCCAAGCTCCATGAAAACGATTTGCATTTTGTAAAAATTTCAATCCTGTTAAAATTCGTTCAGTTGCTTCTTTTCTTGGAATAAATTCGCGATCAATACCAACAATTAAACTCATTAATCCAAATCCTGTTCCTCCTGTTGTAATGATATTTGAATCATTTTCTGGATAAAAACCATCAGGATGAAAACGTTCACGAGCTAATTTTGAATGAGGTTCAGCGTAATCCCAAAAATATTGAATCGTCTGTTTTTGAACTTTATCTAACAGCTTATTTTCTTGTTTTGTTTGAGCAAAAGCACTTGCGCCACATAAAAAAGCGCAAGTAACTATTGTTTTATTTAATTTAATCATTACCAACCTGGGTTTTGAGTCATTGTTGGAGTTTGAATAATTTGTCCATTTGGAATTGGGAACAATTCATGTTTTCCAGTAACGAAAGTTTTACCATTTTTCGCCATCATCTCTTTTGCTTGACCAGTACGAACTAAATCAAACCAACGATCATGCTCAAATGCTAACTCCAAACGTCTTTCATTCCAAATTTTTAATCGTAATTGATCTTTAGACATACTTGCTATTGGAGCTAATTTTACACGTGTTCTAACACGATTAAGAGGTGTTAAAGCATCTTGCCCAATTTCATTTGCTGCTTCAGCTTGAATTAATAAAACTTCAGAAAAACGAATTACACGAATGTTTTTGTCTCCATCCGCAGAACCAAGATTCGCACTTGAATACGCTTTTTCGTTATACATCGGGTTTTCTACAGAAGTTGGAACTAAACGACCGTCATATAAAGTTTCACCTCTAAAAATGATTGTTGCATCACGACGAATAGCATCTCCTTCAGCATTAAAAGCATCTAATAAATTTTGAGAAGGAACATTGAATCCCCATCCCCAACCTCCAGTACCACGAGCTCCTTGAGTTTCTGAATATTGTTGAACGCCATGCGCAACAGCATCTCCACGAGCTTGGATTTCAAATAAAGACTCTTTACCATTCTCAGTTTCTTTTCTCCAAGTTGTTGCGTAATCACTTTCTAAATCATAAATACCAGAATTAACAACGGTTGTAGCCATATCGTACGCTTGTTGATTTTTTCCTTGGTATAAATATACCTTTGCCAATAAAGCTTGAGCAGCTCCTTTTGTTGCACGTCCTAAATCTTTTGCAGCATATTCATTTTTAGTAGGAAGTTTTGATATTGCATCTAATAAATCTGCTTCAATGTATGCATAAACTTCTGCTTTTGGTTTACGTACTGAATAAGACGCCGGAACATCTAACTCCTGTATCACAGTATCTCCAAACATACGAACCAAATAGAAATAAGAAACAGCTCTCAAAAATTTTGCTTCCCCAATTAATCTATTTTTTTCTGCATCTGTGATTGATGATTCTGTCGTATATTTTATAGAATATGACGCTCTACCAATTGTTTTATAAAAACGTTTCCACATAGCTTCGATAGAACCAGTTGTAGAACTATGTAATAATTCGTCTAAATCTCTTTTATCTCCACCATTATCTGTAGAGGAACTTCCTTTATCTGCATTATCAGAAATCATTTCAGTAACTCCTAACCAAGAGAATGCATAATCCCAATCTGTAAACATTCCGTAAATACCATTCACATATTTTTCTGGAGATTGAGAAGCTTGATCATCAATAGCTATATTTTCTTGAGAATCTACATTCAAAAAATCACTTGTACATGAACTTAATGTTCCGATTGAAAGAATAGAAGCTAATGTTACTATTTTAAATATATTTTTTTTCATTTTTTTAAAATTTTCTAGATTAGAATTCTACGTTTAATCCAACTAAAAATGTTCTAACATTTGGATATGCAGAGAAATCCATACCTGTCGTTCCATAAGGACTTCCATCATAACGTTTTCCTTTTACATTATCTAAAGTTAATTCCGGTGTAAATCCTGAATACTTCGTAATCATGAATACATTTTGTGCACTAACATATAATCTTAGGTTTCTGATAAAATCAATTTTATCTCTAAAATTATATCCTATTGTCATGTTACTTAATTTGAAATAATTACCTTTTTCTAAATAGTAAGAAGAAGCAACTTGATCACGCTCCGCTCCTGGATGAGAATTTGTACTACCAGCTCCTGTCCAACGATCGTTAAACATATCAACTGTTATATTTTCCCCTCCTAAACGTGTATTTTTGATACCATTGTAAATCTTGTTACCTCCAGCTCCGTAACCGCTAATCGTTAAATCGAAATTTTTATATTCTAAACTAACATTGATTCCGTAGTTATATTTTGGAATATATGATCCCATGAATTTTTTATCACGATCATCAATAACTCCATCTCCATTTTGGTCTTTGTAGCGTAAATGTCCTGGACGAGCACTTGATAAATGAGCATTGCTATTTATTTCATCTTGTGTTTGCCAAACACCTTCTACTTCATATAACCAGAAAGAACCAAGTGGTTGACCAGCTTCTAAACGTTTTGCAATTTGTCCATTTCCTAAAGAACCTCCTGTCATTCCAGAATATCCTTCTTTCACAGATTTCACTTCATTTTCATTGTAGTTAAAGTTACCACCTATCGAATATCTAAATCCTCCAGCTGTTTCATTACGATAATTCAAAGCAATTTCAAAACCTTGATTTACTACTTTTGCAGCATGGTCATAAAAATCTTTTTCATAAGGAGACGATCCTATTTGTTTAATATTTAAGATGGCATTTTTCGTGGTCTTGTTGTAGTAATCTAAACTTCCTGATAATTTACCTTTCAATAACTCGAAATCTAGACCAGCACTCCATTCATCTACAATTTCCCATGAAATATCATAAGCTGGAGATCCGATATAAGCTCCATAAATTAAATCTTGACCTGGTCCAAAAACATAATTCGCATTATCACTACCTGTTGAAGTAGAAATTGTTGTATAATTGTATGGCACATCTGCATTACCTAAGCGTCCCCAACCTCCGCGAAGTTTTAAGAAAGAAATTACATTACTATCTTTTAAGAACTCTTCGTTAGAAATATTCCAAGCAGCAGAAACTGATGGGAAAGTTCCCCAATATTTTTCGTTTTGTTTAAATTGACTTGAGCCATCTCTACGAATAATTCCAGAAACGTAGTATTTATTTGCGTAATTATATTGTAAACGCGCAAAATAAGAAGCATAAGCAATTGGAGTGTAATTATTTTGATCCATTGCAGCCTTGTATTGTCCAGAAGCATGATGAGCTGACCAATATTGTTCTTTATCAGGAACATCATATACTGTGATATCTGAATATTGACCAATACCCATTTTTTCAGCAGAAACTCCCGCAACAACATTGAACGAATGATCTCCAAATTTGCGATCAAATGTTACAAAATTTTCCCATGACCATCTAAATGTTTCTACATTATTTAGATTTAGAGAGTTATTCATATAAGTTGAACTTGCTGGATTTTTCGCTTTTAAATCTTCAAATTCAGCAGCAGTTCTAATTGGATTACCTGCAATCCATCTTTCTTTAATTGGATTAAATTCTCTGTATTTGTACCAATATTTTGTTCCTCCAGCACGAGAAGTTACAGTTAAACCTTTTGCTAATTTTAGTTCAGCTTCAATATTTCCTTGAAGCGTAGTAGAATTAGCTTTTTGATTATCATAGAATAAAGTAGACATTGGATTACCATGAGAGTTCAAATTACTTGTCACCTCTCCTGGTTTTGCAACGTATGTTACTTCTCCTGTAGTTGTATTAAAAATAGGTAAACCCCATCTTCCGTTATCATATTTTACAGGAACTAATGGTGACTGACGGTAAGCTGTATCAAATGCTCCATATGGTTTAGGAACTTCTCTAGAAAATGTAGCGCTAACGTTTTGTTTAATCTTTAAAACTCCATCAAACAATTTGTAATCGTTGTTACTACGAACAGTTGTTCTTTTGAAGTTATTTCCTTCTAAAATTCCTTTCTCTTCGAAATTATTAATACTGAACATGTAATTAATATTTTCTCCAGCACCAGCCAACGAAACATTATTACTAACTAACTGTCCTGTGGTTAACATTTCATCAAACCAATTCGTGTTATATTGTTGATTTGTAGAAATCAAAGAACCTCCTGTTGCTTTTCTTTGCTCGTTAAAATAAGTTATGTACTGATTAGCATCAGCCATATCTACCATATTCATAGTATTTCTTACTCCAATATATGAATCATAGTTAACTCTTATCTTTCCTGTTTTACCACGTTTAGTTGTTACAACAACAACACCGTTTGCACCACGAACTCCATAAATAGCTGAAGATCCTGCATCTTTTAAAACATCAATTTTTTCAATGTCATTTGGATTAATATTATTAATATTTGGAACAATTAACCCATCCACAACATACAAAGGAGCTTTACCTCCCAAAGCTGTACCCATTCCACGAACCAAAACAGTTGGTGTACCTCCTGGAGTATCCGTATTAATAATATTAACACCAGCTAATTTACCCTGCAAAGACTGCATGGCAGTTGTACTTGCAATTTGCGTAATGTCTTTAGCATTAGCTGATGAAACAGCTGATGTAAGATCTGATTTCTTAACAGTACCATATCCAACCACAACGGCTTGATCTAGTATAATAGAATCACTTTCAAAAGGATCTCCTATCTGTATAGAATCGTTAGTAACTTGGGCATTTACACAGAAAGACCCGAGAATAAATAATGGAAGAAAATATTTTTTCATTCTATTTCAATAAATGGTTATTTCAAAAATAGAATGTTTTAACACTTGATTAACAAGTAATAATTTTAGTTAGAATAATTTTCTAAAAAAATAAAATATATAATACTAAATACCAAATAATTATAAATCATTACATTTACAACATGATGTAGTTATGATGTAATTTATTTTCCGATATTTAAAAATTAATCATATACTTATTTAGGTTTATTTCAGAAGGAATTTGCATTTTTTTGCGTAATCTATATCGTTGTAGTTCTACTGATCGATAATTAAGGTGCATTAAAGGAGCAATCTCTTTGGTTGATAAATTCATTCGAAGGAATACACACAGTTTTAAGTCTTTCGCAGTTAAATTAGAATACTTGTCAGCTAATCTCTTAATAAAATCTTGGTGAATTTCCTGAATATTTAATTCGAAATTTTGCCATTCATTTCTGTTGTAACTATATTCCGAAAACGTTTTCTCAAATTTCTTTTTTAACTTTTTATTGATTTCATTCATTTCCAATTGAGAAAACAATTGATTAATTTCTAGGATCATAGCACGTTGATTAGCTAATTTCAAAGCTTGTCCTGCCAATTCTGTAGATTTTGTTTGTAAAGAAGTTTCTAAATGTTGTTTTTCTTTATGATGATTCAATTCTTTCAACTCTTGTTGATGTTTCATTTCCATCAAATTCAATTCATATTCAAATTGCTTTTGTTTAATTCTGAAACTTTGTTTCAACTTCATTCTGTTATACTTATAAATAGCCAAAATCGATCCAACAATTAATAAAATATAAAATAATATCATCAAATTTGATAAATACCAAATCTTTTTAACCCGAAAATCAAAATGATTCAACTCAACAAAATTTCCATCTTTTAAAGCATAAATTGACAATTGATATGAACCACTTTCTAATTGTTTATAATTAATTATTGGCTGATTAAGTGGTTGAATTTTAGAGTTATTTAATTGATAATATAATTGATAATTCGCAAAATCATCATTCAAAATTGAAACATAAAAATCTATATAATTATTTGAATACTCTATATTAGGTTCATTATTCAAAACCGTTTGATTGATTTTTGCTTTAATTTTAATCTTTGGTAATTCACGACGTATAGATTTTAAATCATATTTCAATAATCCGTTTTCGAGGTTAATATATAAAAACTGATCGTTGATTTTAGCCGTTAAATTGTCATCAACCAATTTTCCATCATACAATTTTTTTGGAATTAAATAATGAATCAATTTATTCTGTTCCACTTTAGAATAATACAGAATATTATCCGCTTCAACTAAATAACGATTCTCCTTTAAATAACGAATTCGATTAATATTCTTTAATTTTGAATCTAAATTCTCATCAGAAAATAAATTTTTATTTATATCATAACGGACTAAATGTTGATCGTCAATCAGTACAAAAACCTTGTTATCTTCGAGAATAGTTTGCGGATTAACTAATTTTTTATGTTGGTAAAATATCTCCTTACCTGTTCTATTTTTAAGATCAAATAAATATAAACCACCATTTTTTCCAGTTCCTAAAATTTTATTTTCGACAATAACAAAATCAATAATAGGAATAGTTAAACTAGAAACTTTAGTAGATTCTTTATGAGAACCTTGTATATATTCATTGATTCCCGTAAAAGATGATTGATATAATTTATTTCCATTTTTGATCAATTTAAAACCTCCATTTGTAGAAGAAATCTTATTCAATAGTCCTGAATAAATGTAAGTTCCCCAACTATCCGAAACATAAATTGTATTATCAATATTTGTTATATTCCAAATTAAACCTTTTTCGAGAACTGAATTTGTTTGGTTTGAAGTATTTGAATAATTATAAAATCCATGATTTGTTCCCAGCAAAATATTATCCTTATAAAAGTCGAACGAAAAAACATTTCCTAAATGACCATTGTAATCATATAAAAGTTGAGTTTTGTTTTTCAATTCTATTTTCGAAATACCTTTGTCCGTTCCAAGCCAAGCATTTCCTTTAGAATCTATTCTTATATTTTGGATTGTATTACTGATTAACCCAGAGTTTTGATTGTAATTTTTGTAAGAATTAGTTTTTAAATCATATACATAAATCCCATTATTTGATGTTCCAATGATTAATTTATCTTCTAATCGAATCATTTTTAACACTAAATAATTCTTTAGCATTTTATTGAATTCCACATTGAACTCTTGTAAACCAGCTGTTTTGTTGTACTTGAAAATTCCTTCTGTTAATGTACCAACTAAATAATCATTATCATATTTTTCTATTCCATGAATTACAATTGATTTACCTTTTTCAATTTCAAATAACGGCTCAAAATGTCCATTATTAAATTCGAAAATACCTTTAGAAATAGTCGCTACTAACATTTTACCTTTCACCAGATAAACGTAAGAAGAAAGCGCAGGTAATTTGTATCGTTTAACTGTTTTACCATCAAATTGAAAAAGATAATTGAACGATTGAAAATAAATAGAACGATTATGATAAAATATTTTCCAGATTTCTTCTTGTTCTAATCCTTCAAAACTTTTGAATTTATCTGAAATTGAAATGTAAACTTTCTTTCCTTCAATCGTTTTCCAATATCCAAAATTATTTAATGCACCTGAATACAATACATTATTCATTGTAAAAACAGAACGTATAATTGTTAAGCTATTTGGCGAATATTTTTCCCAAAAATTACCGTCATATTCTAAGATATTTCTATTGTTCGCAAAATATACTTTTCCTTGCTTGTTATTTTCTGTAATATCCCAAATAGGCGATTCGCCCAAATATTCGCTTTTAGAATAATTCGAAATAATTGGCGCAAACGATTGAGATTTGCTATAAGTGGAAACAAGTAAAAATAGAATAAATAAGCTTCTCATTGTGCAATAAAAAAGACCGTAAAAACGGTCTTTAAAAATAGATTATATTTTTGAATTATCTTATTTAAATTCTACATCAAAAACTTCTGCAAAATGTTTTTTTGTAAACGCTTTCACTTCGTTCATATCTACCTGATGTCCAAGTTCTCTTTCCAATGAAGCAACAGCTTTATCCTGAATTCCACATGGAACGATGTATTCAAAATAACGCAAATCTGTATTCACATTTAGTGCAAAACCATGCATCGTTACCCAACGTGAAGCCTTAACACCCATTGCACAAATTTTTCGAGCAAAAGGTCGACCTACATCCAACCAAACGCCAGTTTCTCCTTGAGAACGCTCACCTTTTAGTCCATATTCGGCAATAGTTTTGATAATCACTTCCTCCAAATTGCGCATATACAAATGAATATCTGGCTTGAAGTTATCCAAATCCATAATAGGATAACCAACTAATTGTTGCGGTCCATGATAGGTAATATCTCCACCACGATTCGTTTTCACAAAAGTTGCATTTATTTCGTTTAATTTATCACTCGAAGCTAACATATTTTCTAAATGTCCACTTTTTCCAAGTGTATAAACATGCGGATGTTCTACAAAAAGTAAATGATTTTTAGTGTTTTTAAAATCTGAACTTCCCTCCTTTTCTTGCGCTCTGTTATATTGTTTTACGGCTATATTTTCTGCTAAAAGACTTTCTTGATAATCCCAAATTTCTTGGTAATCTCTGTTAATTCCTAAATCTTGGAATTCGACAATTTGTTTCATTTCACAATGTGTTTCGAATGTCAAATTTACGAAAGAATCAGTTAATAATTAATTTTAGCTTAGCTATTCTTTAAATCGTTTCATCTAACAAAATTGCATATATAAATTGTTTAAAGTAATTTCGAATTCATAAATAATTTATTTTTTATGAAAACAATTCTATTAATCACACTAATGATTAGTTCTCTTGTTATAAACGCTCAAGAATATTCTTTTGCCAAAGATTTTGTTGCTGGAAAAGTTACATTAAATGATCTATCTGAATTAAATGGAGAGCTTAAATGGACTCCAAGTCATGATAGTGACTTAAAATTTAGAAAAACGAAAGATGATAAAGTGATAAAATACAATCCGAATGAAATTATTGGTTTTACAATTGATAAAATGAGTTTTGTCTCTTTAAAAAATCTTGTTGTTTACTCTGATAATTATGCTTTGATAGGACAAACTACGAAAATTAAAGAATCTTTTGCGCAAGTCGTTTCTAAAGGAAAATTTAATATTTACTTAATTACTATAGCAGGGTATAATCCAATTAGTAGAACTAGAGAAGATTATCTCAACTTTATTTTTCAGGATGCAAATAATCTAAACAATAAACTTATTGCTTATCCTTATTTAATCAGAATGAAAGACAAAAAATATGAAAAAGCGAAAGCGGATTTGTATATTTTATTTAAAGACTATCCTGAAGTAATAGAAAAAATCAAAAGTTTTAGTAAAGAAAATAGTTTTTTAGAAATAATAGAAATGATTGGTAAAATTTAATAAATAAAAACATTCAGTCACTTTTAATCACCTATATTGTTGGTTCAATTGATCTTAATAAAATCGAAGTTTATGAATAAATTATTCTTTAAAACCTCACTAATAATAATGGTTTTAAGCAATTCATTAACGATTGAATAAAAATCTTTATCTTTGGAATTCTAAGAAATCGGTAGAATAAAATAATCAAATAAAAATGAAGAAACTATTCGTTAAAGGATCTATTTTAATGGCTTTGTTTGCAAACTTTAGCGTTTTTGCACAACAAAGTGGTGGAATGTGGATTCCGACAGAATTGAATGAAAAGGAAATGAAAGACATGGGATTGAAAATCTCATCAAAAGACATTTTCAGTACAGGAGATAAAAGTATCAACAATGCAGTTGCTCACTTTGGTGGCGGTTGTACTTCTGAAGTTATTTCTCCAAATGGTTTATTATTAACGAATCATCACTGTGGTTATGGAGAAATCCAAGCACATTCATCTTTAGAAAATGATTATTTAACAGATGGTTTTTGGGCTAAAGAGTTGAAAGACGAATTACCAAACGAAGGTTTAACAGCGACTTTTATTGTAGACATTAAAGATGTAACTACTGCAATTTTAGCTGGTGTTAACGATAATATGTCGGAGGAAGATCGTAACAAAATCATCAAGAAAAATATTGAAGATTTTAATGCAAAAACTAAAACAGAAGCTTATCGTTCAGTATTTATCAAACCTTTTTACAAAGGAAATAAATATTACCAATTTACGACAGAAACATACAAAGATGTTCGTTTAGTTGGTGCGCCACCTTCTGCAATTGGAAAATATGGAAATGATACAGACAACTGGGTTTGGCCACGTCATACAGGAGATTTCTCGATGTTTAGAATTTATGCAGATAAAAACAACAAACCTGCAGATTATTCACCAGACAATGTTCCGTACAAACCAAAACATTTCTTACCAATTAATATTTCGGGAATTAGTGAGGACGATTTCACGTTTGTATATGGTTTCCCAGGTACGACGGACGAATATTTACCAGCTTCTTCTATCCAGCAAATAAAAGATGTAATTGATCCTGCGCGTATCAATGTGCGTACAATTGCATTATCTCATATTGATAAAAAAATGCGTGAAGACGATGCAACTCGTATCGCTTATGCGTCTAAACAAGCGCGTATTTCGAATGCACATAAAAAATGGATTGGCGAAGTTTTAGGATTAAACCGTTCGAAAGCTGTAGAAAAACGTCAACAATATGAACAAGAATTCATGAATCGTATTGCGAAAAATCCGAAATTAAAAGGTGAATATTCGAATATTATTTCTGAATTAAATCAAGTTAATAAAGCAAATCAAGATTACAATTTAGCGTACACAATGTATTCTGAAACGTTTTTCTCAAATTCAGAAACATTCAGAATGGCGTTAACATTGAACAATATTTTGAATGCGGTTGGACAAAAAAATTACGCAGAAACAAAAGCTAAAGCGTTGAATACAGTTGCGTCTATGCACAAGGATTATAATCCAGAATTGGATAAAACAATTTCTTCTGATTTAGCAGATAATTATTTCAAAGTTGTTCCTCAAAATTTATTACCAACTACAACTGCTGCAAATATCAAAACAGCTTTAGGAAATTCGGTAATCAACGGAACGAAAAAAATTAATGGTCAATCTGTTTTAGGAAATATCAAAACTTTGGCTGAAAATGATGCTGAGTTTATCAAAGCCTTAAAAGAAGATGCCTTAATTGCTCAAATTCGTTTAATTTTAGATGCAAATCAAACGAAAGTAACGCCTACATATTTAGCGAATCAAGATAAAATCAACAAGTTGATGCGTACGTATATGAAAGCGCAAATGGATGTATTTACAGACAAGAAAATCTTCCCAGATGCAAATTCAACTTTACGTGTAACTTACGGAAAAGTTGATGGTTACCAACCTCGCGATGCGGTTTATTACGAACCTGTAACGCACATGGAAGGTGTAATGGAAAAATATATTCCGGGAGATTATGAGTATGATTTACCAAAACAAATGTTAAGTTTATACGATAAAAAAGATTACGGAAAATACGCCGATAAAAACGGAAAATTACCTGTAAACTTTATTGCAACAAACCATACAACTGGTGGTAATTCTGGTTCTCCTGCATTGAATGCAAAAGGAGAATTAATCGGATTGAATTTTGACCGTGTTTGGGAAGGAACAATGTCAGATTTAAATTATGATCCAGAGATTTGTCGTAATATTATGGTGGACTCTCGTTATATTTTGTGGGTAGTTGACAAGTATGCTAATGCGCAACGTTTGATTGATGAAATGACTATCGTTGACGAAAGCAAAAATGCAAAGAAAAAATAATATTTTTCACTATATTCTGAAAACCACGTTTTTATAACGTGGTTTTTTTATTGAAATAAACGTAAGATTCAAATAAAGTCTTAAGAAATAAAACTATATTTATACAACTTATCTAAAAAATTGTCAAAATAAAACACTCATAATTATGGAAGTCATTAGAAAATGGCCTTTTTATTTAAAACTAACTTGCACATTATTGTCAATCATTTGTTTAACATTTATTTCAATAATAGGTAAAGGAATTTTAGTTCCATTAATATTAGGCTTCTTAATTTCAATATTATTAGCACCCGTTTGTTCATTTTTCGAAAGATATTTACGCATTCCACGTGTTATTTCAAGTATCATTACCACCTTGCTTTTTGCAGCATTTATCTTAGGAATTTTCTATTTGATTGCTATACAAATGGCTGAAATAGCAAATGAATGGCCTACGTTTCAGAAACAAATCATAGAAGCATTTATGAATTTGCAAGATTGGATTCACCATACCTTTGGTGTTAATTCGCATGCGCAAATGGAATATTTGACAAAGAATGTCAAAACGACTATCGAAACGAGTACAATTGTAATCGAAAAAGTAATTTCTATTGTTTCATCGATGGCTGTTACAGTCTTGTTCACTTTTTTATACATTGTTTTCTTGTTGATTTATCGTCGTCATTTAGTAAAATTCTTATATTACGCATTCAATTCAAATACACACGACCAGGTTTATAACGTCATTACATCTATTCAAAAAATGGTCAAACAATATTTGATTGGCTTATTTTTACAAATGTTAGTCGTATCAATTTTATCTTTTATTGCATTTTCTATCCTTGGACTTAAATACAAATTTGTTTTAGCTATTTTAACTGGTGTTCTAAATGTTGTTCCCTATGTAGGAATTGTTATTTCATTAATTATAACGCTAATAATCACATTTGCCACAATGTCAGCTTCAAAATTGTTCTTTGTTTTAATTGCATTTATTGCAATTCATGCAATTGATGGAAATGTAGTGATGCCAAAAATTGTAGGTTCTAAAGTAAAAATTAATTCTTTGATTGTGATTATTGGATTAGTAATTGGAGAAATGACGTGGGGAATTATGGGCATGCTATTATCGATTCCAATACTTGCGTTGATGAAAATTGTTTTTGATAATGTGGCTGAATTAAAACCTTGGGGTTATCTTTTGGGTGATGAAGATTCTACAGAAATTGATGATGATTTAAATACATTTTTAGCCAAAAAGAAAGCTAAAAAATCAAAGAAAAAAACAAAGATGTTGGACGAGAATTTGGAATAGTCTGATTTCTATTTTACATAATTATCGCTATTTATGAAATATAATTTATTGTTCATTTTTAGTTTATTGATTTTCAGTATTTCTTGCGAAAAGAAGTTAGAAAAAGAAGTAAATAAAAAATATATGTATAATACGATGTCAATTGATGATAGAAATTTATCTATAAGAATTTATGATTACTCTGATTCAATAGAATTTATAACATGGAAGAATATCAATGATTACACAACAAAATCATTCAAAATTTCTAAGAACGATAAAAAAGCATTGGAAGAGAATATTTATAAAATAGTTACAACTCCATATGAAAATGAAATATTTTGCACAGACTATGTGGGGAAAATAAATATTAGTATGTCCAATCATAATAGCACTTATTCTATTAATCTAAATTCTGTTTGTGATTGGAAAACATTTAATGAAGAAACTAAGAATATTTCTAAAATAATAGATCGTTATAAATAAAATTTTATTTTATCAAATAGGATGAGAAACTGAAATAAATTCAGTTTGACAATACAAAAAAAGTCTATAACAATTTGTTATAGACTTTTTTTGTATTTATTTATTATGAATCTAATTCTTCTTCAAATATTTTTTTTCTAAGAAATAATACAATTTCAAGAAAAGAATCGAGAAAAATATTCCGATTAGTGTTCCGAAAAATATATCTCCTGTGAAATGTACCCCGACATAAACTCTACTGTAAGCAACCATTAACGCCCAAACAAGTAAGACATAAAGTAACCATTTGTAATGGCGTCTTAGCAGTATTCCAATAAAAATTGCAATCGCCATATGATTAGATGCATGCGCCGAAGTAAAACCGTATTTACCTCTACCCTCGCAATCTATCGGGCGAAATAATCCTTGAATCGATTCGGTGTAACATGGGCGAAAACGTTGAAAAGAATTTTTCAAGATATTTGTAAATTGATCTGCACACGCTATCATCAGTGCAATACAAACTCCAGCCAATAAGGTTTTTTTCCAACCAAGTTTTACATAAAGTAAGATGAGAAAGATGATATACAACGGAATCCATGTTTTTTTATCGGTTACTAATAACCAAAACCAATCCCATTTTTCATTCCCTAAATTATTGAAATACAAAAATATTTGTACGTCCCAATCAAAATAATCTTGTATCATTACCTACTTACTGATCCGCCTAAACCTAATGCTTCGTCTACAGATTTTGGTTCTACAACAACCGCAGGTTCTTCCACAATTGGCTCAACCACATTTTCTATAACGGGTTCTGTTGTTTCTTGCACATCCAATTCCAAATCCTGTACAGGATCTACAGCTTTCATAGTTGGTGCATCATCTTTCAACGCTGCATTTACTGTATTGTCTTGATGAATAGCTTGATGCATTTCATCTACTGGATTACGAACTTCATCAAATGATTTCTGAAAATCTTCCATTGGATTAATTTTCGCAAAAGAATCTTTGACTTCATTCATTGGATTTAACTCTTTTATGGTATTCTGAATCTCTTTTGTAGGATCAACATCCTGAACAGGATTCATAATCTCTTGCTTGATATCTTCAGATGCTTCTTTTAATTTGCGCACAGCAGTTCCCAAACCACGAGCAATTTCTGGAATTTTATCTGGTCCAAAAATCACTACAGCAACCACCATAATAATCACGACTTCCTGGAAGTCTAAAAACGCTGGGTATATTACTAAACTATTCACTAAACAAATGTATAAAATCTAAATTTAGTAGAAGAAAAAAAGCCATCAAATTTCTTTGATGGCTTTCTTAAAATTTATTTAAAATTTGAATCTTATTTATTCATTTGACCTTTTTTAGTAAAGTCGTACAATAAAGGAGATGCAACGAAAATAGACGAGAATGTACCAATTACGATACCGATTAATTTCGCAAACATAAATCCTTTGATTGATTCTCCACCAAATGCAAAAATGATTAATACGATTAAGAACGTTGATAAAGACGTATTAATTGTACGTGATAATGTTTCTGAAGTAGAAATATTAATAATATCGTACAAGTTGTGGTTTTTCTCAACTGTTAAATTCTCACGAATACGATCCAAGATAATAATCGAGTCATTCATCGAATAACCAATTACTGTCAAAATCGCAGCAATAAAGGCTTGGTCAATCTCCATATTGAATGGTAAAACACCTTTAAATAAAGAGAAAACACCTAATACAATAATTACGTCATGCGCCAAAGCAATGATAGTTGATAATGAGAATTGCCAACGTTTGAACATGATGATTAAGTAGAAGAAAATTGCTACTAATGCTAAAGAAACTGCAATAAATGAAGCTCTTGTCGTATCATCAGCAATTGTAGGACCTACTTTTGCAGAAGACATTAAACCTATTGTCGCATTATCTTCTGAGAAATCTTTCTCAGACATACTAGCTGGTAAATAAGATTTAAGCCCTGTATATAATTTATCTTTTATTTCGTCATCTACATTAGTTCCATCCTCATCTGCTTTGTAAGCAGTTGTAATCTTTACTTGGTTTTGACCACCATATGTTTTTACTTGAGGTTGCATTTTTTCTCCGTCCAAAACAAAGACATCACCTAAACTTTCAGAAATTTGCTGAGGATCTACATGTTTATCAAAACGAACTGTATATGTACGTCCACCTTGAAACTCGATACCCATATCAAATCCTTTTGTGAAAATAGAAATCAATGCTACAGTAGTTAAAACAGCTGAAATCGCATACGAAATCTTTCTTGTTTTTAATAAGTCAACTTTGATATTTTGTAACCAATGCGCTGTAAAAGATGTATAGAAAGGAACTGATTTTCCTTTTGCTAAACGACCTTCTACAAAATAACGTGTAATAAAAATCGCTGTAAATGTAGAAGTAAAAATACCAATCATAAACGTTGTTGCGAAACCTACAACTGGACCTTTACCAAAGAAGAATAAAATTAAAGCTGTGATAAATGATGTTGAATTCGCATCAATAATTGCAGAGAAAGCACCTTTCCAAGAGTAAGCAAAATCTACTGCTTGTCGTAATGATTTTCCTTTTCTTAATTCTTCTTTTACACGTTCGTAAATTAAGATATTCGCGTCCATTCCTGTTACCAACGTCAAGATAATCCCGGCGATACCTGGTAAAGATAAAGTAGCTTTTAATGAAACTAAGAATCCTAATAAGAATAATAAGTTAACGATTAATGCTATGTTCGCATAGATACCTGCACGGCTGTAGTAGAACAACATCCAGATTAATACCAATGTAAACGCACAACCAAATGCAATCAAAGAACTGTTAATTGCTTCTTGTCCTAATGAAGGTCCTACAACCTCCGCTGAAACAATTTTAGATGAAGCTGGTAAAGAACCTGCTTGTAAAATATTTGCTAAATCTTTTGCTTCTTCTAACGTAAAGTTACCCGAAATTTGAGAGTTACCTCCTGTAATTTGGTTTTTAATATTCGGTGCAGAATACACCATATTATCTAACACAATTGCAACACCTTGACCGTCACGATCAATTGAAGAAGGTTTTAATTCGTCCGTAATACGTGCCCATTCTTGTGCGCCTACTGGATTCATTTGCATCGAAACTACTGGTTCATTTGTAATAGAGCCTGGGTTACGATCTGCAGAAGCTGAAACTACTTTATCACCTTCAATTAATGGCTCTTGAGAACCATTTTTCCCTTTTAAAACATAAAATTCTAATAATTTAGGCGCTGATTTATCATTAGCTTGATTTCCTAAATTCATTGGCTTATTCGCCCAAGAATATTTATATCCTCTGATGTTTGCTGGTAAACCAGGCACAAAACTTTTGTCTTGTAACACACGATTAACAACAGCGGTATCTTTAACATTTACAACAAAACTCGCATTAGAACCTGTTGGTTGCATAACTTCAGCTAACGATTTAATCGTTTGTCCTTTGTCATTTTTTACATTGTACTTTTCTGTATTTACACCAGAAAAATATTGCAAAACTGTTGGATCTTGACGAACAACCTGCCAAAACTCTAATTTTGCTGTAGATTGTAATAATTTTTTTACACGGTCAGTATCAGAAACACCTGGTAATTCTACCAAGATACGTCCATCACCTTTATCTCCTAATCGTTGAACAACTGGTTCTACAACTCCAAATTGGTCGATACGAGACTTTATTACATCATATGCAGTGGCAACTTTAGCTTCGATATCTTTACGAATCACCTCTTTTACCTGATCGTCAGAAGCGTTATAAGCAATTTTATCTGCATTGTTTTTGTTACCAAACAAATCCGCAGCTGCATATTTTGTTCCTCCTTTTATTTTATCAAACTCTTGAAAAAATAATTCTACATAAGGTACGTTACCGTTTGTTTTTTGGGCTTTATCAGTAGCGTCCAAAGCTGCTGCCAACATTGGATTTTGACTTTTCGCTGATAAATTTAGTAATAAATCTCTTTCAGAAACTTGTAAAATTACGTTAATACCACCTTTCAAATCTAATCCTAAATTGATTTCATTGTTTTTGGCATACTCGTAATCGTACTTGATAATTCCTAAATCAAGAGGATGCTGAGCCAAGCTATCTAAAATTCTTGGTTCGTCTTCTGGCTTACTCGCCAAACGCGCAGCCTCATTCTCTACTTTAGTGGTGTACCAAGTATAACTTAGTTGTCTGATACACAAGAGACTTAAAATGATTGCAAATGCTGCAATGAGCCATCTTCCTCGCATAATGTTTAATTGATAAATAAATTTTGACGGACAAATATAATAGTCTTGAAAATACTTTCACAATTTTTTAAGAATAAATCGAAAATCAATGTCCGTATTTTGATCATCGTTATTCTAAAATTTAAAGTTCTTTTTGATATTTGTAGATATAAATCGATGCATTTTTCGAATCATCATCATTATCTTCGCACAAATACAAGGTATAGTTTTTTCGAGATTCTTTGTATAACGCTAATCCTTCGATTTTCTTATCGTCTGATATTTTTTGCCAACGTGTAACCTCCATAATGGCTAAATCCAACTCGCCAATAATAGAGCCTTTTATTTCTCCATTAAACTGAGTTGTACTTTTAGATTCTACCGTTGCCGTAAACAATATTTTACCATCAACCATAATCGCATCAGAAAAAGTTGTGATTTCGTTATTTAATTTTGGTAATGTAATTGGAAAATAGTCAATTGGTTTATTTTTCAAATCATTTAAAGCACCTCCCACTCTATAAATTCCATTTGCAGCAGCAGGTCCATTTCCTCTGTTAAAAAAATAAGTACAATATCCATCTGTAATGATACCTTCGATGTTAAAATCTTTTTTAGATAATTTCGAAACACTTAAAAACTTTTCAAAAAGATCACGATACGTTTTATTTTCTACTTGCTTCGTTTTAAGATTATATGAAATCAAATCGAAACGATTTTCTTTTGATCCTGAACCTAAAATATATAAATGATCTTTGTATTTCGTAATTGCTTCAAAATCTGGTTTATCTTTTTTATGGCTTCCTTCAGACTTTACTTCAGGATTCAAATTTATTTTTTCAACTTCTTTTTTCTTCTTATCGTAGACAAATAAATGTGGATTATCATCAGAAATAGTATAAACATAGCGTTTATCTACAACCAATCCTGAGGCAGCTCCAAGCCCATTGATGACAATTAAGATCTTTAGAATGAAGTGATAAAATAGCATAGTGATGAGTTTATTTTCTTACTGGTCTCAAAAGTAATCAAAGAATATCAGAAAGCTTGATAAATAAACGACTTTTTGCAAAAAAAGGACTTAACTTTGTACCACTTTTTAAAGAAAATGAAGAGATGAAAAAAATTCTGAAAATTTACATTGACGCTTACAGTGGATTATCGAAGGAATCTTGGATGTTAGCCATCGTCATGTTGTTAAATCGGATGGGTTCGATGGTTTTACCTTTTTTAGGAATTTATTTGATTTCTGAACTTGATTTTAGTTTAGAACAATCTGGAATTGTTTTAAGTTGTTATGGAATTGGAGCAGTTTTAGGTTCATGGCTTGGCGGATGGATTACCGATAAAATTGGTAACTTCAAAGTACAAGCTTTAAGTTTATTTTTGAGTGCGCCTTTATTTTTAATCTTGCCTTATTTTTCAACGGTCTTATCGTTTTCAATCATCATGCTTATTTTAAGTACAATAAGCGAAATGTTTCGTCCAGCTAACTCGGTTGCCATTACACGTTATGCTAAAAAACAAAACATTACCCGTGCATTTTCTTTAAACCGTATGGCAATTAATTTAGGCTTTTCTATTGGACCATCGATGGGCGGATTCTTATCCAATTATTCGTACGATTTGCTTTTCTATTGTAATGCAGGTGCAGCACTTATCGCAGGAATTGTATTCGTTTCTTTTTTCTATGGTAGAAAAGAACGAAACACAGTAGAAGAAGAAGCAAAGGAAATTGAACAACAAGAAGTAAAAGAATTTTTGGAAGATCTAAAAGTCGACCTCCAAAAAGATGTCCACGACTTGGAAAAGCAAAATTCCTACTTGACAAATACAGCTGAAGGTTGTAAATTTTATGGAGAACTAAACCAACAAAAAATTGATAGCTTGGTGAAAGTCAACCCGAATGACCGTATTAAGATGAACCTTAATCCGATCTTTAAGATCAGAAATACCGGAAATTATGAAGGATTCCGATCTAGTGGCAAAATTGGTCTCATCAAGGATCGAAAATTAAAAACAGGAATTTTGGAATATTATCAAACCGTAGTGCCATCAAAAGACGATTGGCAAACCTACTACAACGCATTGGTTTTTAAGCTCGCCGATGAACTAGTATCCATTCCTAATGCAAATATAAATCCCGATATGATGTATAAAGCAGTTAATGCATCGCCAAAAGTAAAAGGAATCCTTATCAATGCAGCATCTCAAGCAAATATGATTATTCAGCTGAATAATCAAGTCATCAAATCTGCTAAAGAAATCATTGCCGAAATTGAGCATAATAATGAATAAATCGGTTTCGAATGAGTGCATAACGCCAAAAAAAAGACAGCTTTTAAATTTTTAAAAGCTGTCTTTTTTTTAATTTGTTATAGAAATTATCCCAATGAATTTTCATTAGTATCAGTCATCGATTTCCATACGCATTTCCAGAAGATTTGGTCTAAATCCTGCCTTTGCATAGGCTTTTTTTGCACTCGTATTTTCTTCATAAACCTGAAGTCTTACTTCTGAAATATTTCTTTCTTTTGCCCAGTTGATCAATCGATGTAAAATCATTTTGTTGATACCCTGACCTCGATATTCGGGTTTAACAAACATAAATCCGAGGTAAGCATACTTTTCATATTTTTGATAAGGTTTTGCATCCAATAATCTCGCATATCCTGATCCGACAACTTGATCGTCAACAATTGCAACAAGAACTTCAGCCTCCCTGGACTTGATCAGTTCTAGGAGATCATAATAATGAATTTCGCCTAACTTTAATGTATTATCAAAAGGTCGTTCCGCTTCAACGATTCCCTGTTCAAACTCAATTAATACATTGATTTCGCTTTCTTTTGCTTGTCTGATGATTATTTCCATAATTAAGAATCTACGTCTATTATTTTGCCTTTTGTTGGCTATATCCACTGTTTGCAAATTACAAAACGAATAGCAACTATAGTATTATTTTCATATTTTAAGTTCTTGTAGAAAGGAACTTAAGAACCTTTTTGCCTTTTCAAATACAAGTTACATGTTTTATCACTTATAACAGACGGCCTATTTATCAAGAACATACTCTCGTTTTTCCAATACCCCATTTTTGTATAGTTCAGTATAAACCAACGGGCCTCTTTTTCTTGTGTTGATTATTGGTTCCCCCGTTTCTTCATTATATTCTTGTAATAATTTATAACACTTCCATTTGCCATCAGGAAGACCTCCTTTATACCTTGCTTCCAAGTACGTATACGAATCTGTAAATGATGGATATTCTTGTAAATCCACATACCGATTTGCTTTAAATTCTATCCAATTTCCGTCTTTGTGGTGATTTTTTATTGAGCCCTGTTCTTCATCAGTTTTATATAAACAATTCTGAGCATAATATCTGACAAATACTCCGTTACGTAAAAGCTGAAATTGATAAACAGGTTTTTGTCTAAAGGGATTCTCATTAAACTCATAATCCCGCAATGAGATTATAAAATTTTTATCTATATAAAATAATGTATAGTTCGTGAATCCCATTTCTCCCTCATGATAAAGATATATTCTTTTTACATCAACTGGATTCCCATTCTTTACTGAAATTAGATATATTTTTTCCACGAATGGCTCGTTATAACGGACTGCATTATATACAGCTAAAAAATGCAGCGAATACCCCCTATAACGGATAAAATTAGAGGCAATTCCAATCTGATTATATTCTTTGCCGATAGCTTGCTCAAATGGAAAAGAGACGTCATATGCTTCTGGTAGCACCACGAGATTGTTTTTGAGTAATTGCTCAAATTTGAGCGCATAAAGATTTTCTAAGCCACGATGATCTTGTATAGCAGACAATATGGAGTCGACAGGCAGTTGTTTTGAAATATTTGAATAGCCAAATGGAAGCGCTATGCAGTTTTTTTTATCCGCGTTAAAAAAGGTAGATCCTTTAACAAATACAGGTATATTTAAGCTCTTATTTTCCGTTTGTGCTTTGCAGTAGTTGGAAAGAAGCATAAACAAAAGAAGGATAAAAGTATCGTTAACTTTATTAAGCATAAACTTTTTATTTGTTCACATTGATCAAAACATTGCTCCACAAGTTTTAGGACAAACTGAGTCGGAATCCCCTACTTAATCTAAAAAGCCACCTCCTTAGCTTTTTCTAATGTTTCTTCGATATTTTTACATAAAATCTTGGGAATAAATTCCTCTCTTGGTATTCCGTTGATATGATACAATCTTTCAGTCGGAAATTGGAATCCAATTTTTGTTTCTGTGAGACGGAAATTTGAAATTGCGCCTAATAGTCCCGCCATAGGTGTGCCAATAACTGTAGCTCTATCTAGCGCGTCAAAACCAATAGCTATCCCTTCTCCCATACTTCCTGTCCAGTGTCCCACGAGGATATACACATTACCCTTGTAGGTTTTCTTACGTGGACTTACATACTCTACCCAATGTCGTTTTGTGTCATAATCCTTCTCATCAAATTCGTGAATCTGATAAGGCAGAACTTTATTGACAAACCGCCCCATAATAGCCCTCGCAACAGTTGAATTTCCGCCGCTAGGAGTTTCAGTCAAATCCAAAATAAGGTTTTTATTAGAAATCAAACTGTCAAGAGCTTTATCAAATTCACCGATCAAGTTGTTATTCCCCAATGAATTATTGATTTTGACATACCCCGTGTTTTCATTTATAACTTTATAATACAACAATTCATTTGAATTTTCGGCGAAGTAGTTTAGATCTACTGCGAA
>NZ_DKSQ01000044.1:119691-207547 GCF_002472765.1 Empedobacter sp. UBA7252 | reverse complement strand
ATTTAAAATGCACAACGGGTACTTTATAATATTTTAAAACATAATGAGCATAATCATCACCTTTTTTGATATAAAATAGGGTTTTAAAATCTTTAGAATTTATATTTCTTTTTTCGAAAAATTTTTCACTTTCTTTAATTAAATTAGAGTGAATTATCTGTTCATTTTCACAAGAATTAAATAAGAGAAATGTAAAAAGTATCAGAATAAAATATTTCATATTGGATTTATTGTTTATAAAAATATTATTTTTTTATAAACTTTAAAATTTCGTTCGATTCTTTTGTTTTTATATAATAAATTCCAGAAGCTAAGCTTTGACAATCAATCGTTATATTTGATTGATTATTAATACGAACCGATTGTACACTTTGTCCAACTGAATTGTAAATGAAAAGTATATTATTTTGAGTATTTAATTGTGTTTTATCAATACCAATTATAATTTTATCATTCGTAATATTTGCTGATTTTAACCAGATAAAAGGTTTTGATTCAATTGATTTTGTGCTCAAATTCTCATGAATTTTAAATTGCATGACAATAGGTAAATGATCGCTCATGTTATACAAATTAGTTCGTAAAGTTTGTGAGTAGGTACCCGTACAATTAGGATCTTTAACGTCTTTATTCAAACAATCTCCATTATTTCCATACGCTTTATAACTATTGTTTATAAAAGAAAAACGTGAGCTGTTTTTGAAATTTTCGCTCATCATAATAAAATCAAAGCGATCGTCCAAACCGCCACTTGCCCCTGCATTAGTTCCGCTTCCAAAACCTATGTTAGAAACGCGAGTACTTTGAGTGTGTAAATAGCTAAAAGCTGGATTGTCTTGCCAACTTCCAGGTGCATTTAATGGATCAATCATCAAAATAGCATTTGCTGGATTGATAATTTCTTGATATGCTGGTTCTGATGAATTATAAAAATTAAAATCTCCAGCAAAAAGAACATATGTATTAGGTTGCGTTAATTTTTTCAAGGATTTTGTGACTTCTTGCACCATTTCCAAACGCATTTGACGATTTGCAGGTCCTGTACTCGATTTTAGATGCGCAACAAAAACTTCTAAATGAATAGGATCGTTTGAAGTAATATTTAATTGAAAAGAATAATGATTGATGTCGCGATAAACTGTTGGGATTTTTTGTTGATTAACTAACGCCAATTTACGTGTATTATAAAAAACCATTGTTTGTAACGGATCATCTAATTTCGTTGTATCAGCTACAAAAAGTGCGCGAGCAAATTTATCAGGTTGATTTTGCAAAGATGTATTTAAGATTAAATCAGCGCCATTTTCTGTTACTAATTCACAAATCATAAATAAATCTGGTTTGTATTCGTCTAAAATATCTCTTAAGATCAATTGACGATTTTGAGGAAGTGAATTCGGAAATTTGAACACATTATAAAACATTGTATTTAATGTTTCTTGTGAAAAAATAGAAACCGAAAGGATTAAAAATAAAAGGAGTAAATTTTTTTTCATATCAATTGATTTTAGTTTTACACTTCAATTTTTTTTAAATCTAAGAAATTAATTTAGAATATCTTAAAGTTAATTATTATCAATTAAATAAAAAATTTTATTTCTGAAAACTGACGAATTTAAGAAGAATTATTTTAGTTAAATTATTGTGAGTTTTTAGATGGATTCAATAAATTATTTACTTGTATTGTTGATACAAAAAAAATCCAGTTCTTTTTAGAACTGGATTTTTGAAATATTTTATGAACGTGCTCGTCTGAAATATAAAAACAAAGTTAGTAATCCGAAGACGATGTTTGGTATCCATGAGGCGACAAGTGGAGACACATATCCTTTTTCGGAAAACGTAGATGTTGTTTGCGAAAAGAAAATGTAGACAAACGCTAGTGAGATACCAACTGCAAGATTGATTCCGATTCCTCCACGACGTTTTTTAGATGAAAGCGATAGAGCCAAAAGTGTCAAAATAATAGTTGAAAATGGACCGCTCAAACGATTATTTAATTCATTTTCGTATGTATTTACATTGGCAGAACCTTTTGCTTTTTGTTTCTGAATAAATTCATTCAATTCGAAGGTATTCATTGTTTCAGCAACATATTCTTCTGGTAAAATTTCGTCTGGAGAAGCTGGTAACTTCAAATTTGTATTGGCTTCGTAATTTAACTTTTCCGTTTTATCTTTGTTAATATCGCGCGTGTAAACACTCATTAATGCATAAGTAGAATCTTTGTCGTTCCAATTAAAACTTGAGGCAATGATTTGTTTTTTTAATTCAGTTGAATCAAATTTTTGGTAGACAAAAGAGCTTCCCAATTTTTCGGTTCTATCATAACTATCCACAAAAACATATTCTTTTGGGGAAATTTGCGAACCAATACGTTGTCTTTTGTAATATTCTTCCTTTTTTGAATTGCTGAGCATATGAACATACTCATATTTATTTTTTTTGATATTAGCCCATGGCAAAACAATGTTTCCAACAACTAAGGCTGAAACAGCTAAAAATATAGCCACCCAAACATATGGAAGGGTAAATCGATAAAAACTAATTCCACCCGAAAGTACACCTACAATTTCGGTTTGCATCGTTAAACGCGATGTAAAATAGATCACGGAGATGAAAACAGCAATCGGTAAAAAGGTGTTGATAATCCAAATTGACCAATAAGGGTAAAATTCGGTTAATGCAGAATATGCAGTAGAACCACTATCATTAATACGTCCTAATTTTTGACTAAGATCGACAATTACGGCGATAGTAGATAAAATCAAAACCATAAAGATGAAGGTTCCGATAAAGTTTCGGATGATGTATTTATCAATTATTTTCAAACTACAGACGTTGTTTTAATTGTGGAACAATTTGTTCTTTCCATTGAGCGAAATCTCCTGCTAAGATATGTTCTCTTGCCACTCTTACCAAATCTAAATAAAAGGCAAGGTTATGAACTGATGCAATTTGTTTTCCTAAAGCTTCGTTGGCATTGAACAAATGACGAACATAGGCTTTTGTGTAATAACTATCCACATAGCTAGTCCCGTTTTCGTCTAATGGTTCAAAACAATCTTTCCATTTTGCATTTTTCATATTCATAACACCATTCCACGTGAACAACATGGCGTTACGCGCATTACGAGTTGGCATAACACAGTCGAACATATCAACTCCTAAAGCAATACATTCGATGATATTCCAAGGTGTTCCAACTCCCATTAAATAGCGAGGTTTGTCTTGTGGAAGAATTTCTGTTACGATATCCGTCATTTCGTACATCACAGGTTCTGGTTCACCAACAGATAATCCACCAATTGCATTTCCTTCTGCACCGAAATCTGCAATATATTTTGCTGATTCTTGACGTAAATCTTTAAAATCGTTTCCTTGTACAATTGGGAACAGCGTTTGTTTGTGATCGTAATATTCAGGATTATTGTTTAACCAAGTTCTACAACGCTCCAACCAACGATGTGTAACATGCATGGCACGTTTCGCATCATGATATTTTGCAGGAATTCCTGTTAATTCATCAAAAGCCATAAAAATATCTGCTCCGATGTAACGTTGGATTTCCATTGATTTCTCTGGTGTAAACATATGGTAAGAACCATCGATATGCGATTTGAAACGCACACCTTCTTCAGATTTTTTACGACTTGTTGCTAAAGAATACACTTGGAATCCTCCAGAATCTGTTAAGATTGGTTTTTGCCAATTCATAAATTTATGTAATCCTTCCGCTCTGTGCAAAATATCAGTTCCTGGACGCAAATACAAATGATAAGTATTTCCAAGAATGATTTGGGCCTTAATATCTTCTTCTAACTCACGTTGGTGAACAGATTTTACTGTACCAACTGTACCAACAGGCATAAAAATAGGTGTTTCGATTCTACCATGATCGGTTTCTACAACACCAGCTCTTGCCTTAGAAAATTCGTCTTTTTTATCGATTGAAAATTTCATAGTGTGCAAAGATATTAATTGTTTAGCTTGTTGCGAGTTGGTTTCGAAAAAAATAACAAAAAAATAAGGATAAAGTAGCCTTTACCCTTATTTGGAAATTTTATGAAATGATTATTTTGTGAAACGTAATGACATTTTGCGATCAGAAGCTCTTTCTGAGTCAGAAGCTGTTTCAGCTACTTTTGCAAATTCTTCTCCGTAACCTTCGGCAGCAATAACTTGCGCACCAACACCACGTTTTGTTAATTCAGCTTTTAAGTAATCTGCTCTTTTTTGAGAGATTACTTTGTTTTTCGCATCATCACCAACTTTATCTGTGTATGCTCCAAGTTTAATTTTTGCAGTTGGATATTTTTTCAAAATTGCAGCAACATTATCTAATTGAACGTCAGAACCTGGCTCTAATTGATCTGTTTTACCAAAAACGAAGTTGACATTATCAAAGTTGAACCATTTTTCTTTCAATTGATCTTCTGTCATTGTTGCAAAATCTGGCGCTTTGATAAATTTGATAATTTGATCTTCTAATCCATTTGCGTATCCTTTCAAAGCAACACCATCTAAATCGATATCAGATAATTCTTTTGGCGCAGCGTTTAGAGAATCAGTATTCAATGAATCAACTACAATTTCAGTTTCTTCTGTAACAACTGTTTTTTCTTCGTCTTTATTACATTTTTTTAATAAGAAAAAGGCTGCTAAAGCAAGTAGGATCAATGGAATTAACCATTTCCAAAAACCTCCGCCACCATTGTTGTTATGAGTTTCTGCGTAAGCATCAACTGGCGCTACATAAGGTTTTTCTTCCGGTTCTACATCAACTACTTTTCTTGTTTCTGTAATAGTTTCAGTTACATGATCTTTTGCAACATCTATTGTTTCAGTGATTTTAGGCGCATCATTAAACATTGTTCCTAAACCTAAAGCTCCAAGTCCTAAACCAGTTGGAATTAATCCTAAAATTTTATCTTTAATTCCTCCTAAAGATGAAAAGAAATCAGCTTCTGTTACATTGTTAAATTCGGCTTCTTTTCCAATGGATCCAAAGGTTGTTAAAGCTGTTAAGTCTAATAATTTTGAAGATGAACCTGTCGAAATCCCTGCATATTCAGCAATTTTAGAAACGATTGGTTGCGCATTTGAACCAAAAATAACATTGATTAATTCTTTGATCGTGTCTGGTGTTTCTTGTTCTGTAGAGATATTTGCTAATCCACGAGAAGCACCAAAAGATTTGATGGTATGAAATAAACCAGTTGTTGAATTCTTTTTTTCTAAAACACCTCCTAAAAGAATAGGAATAAATGCATTGATTGCTTTAGAAATTCCCGATTCATTTTCACCTAATTCTGATGAAGTTTTCGAGATCAAATCTGGGGTAATATACCCTTTTACTAATTCAATAATGTTCATAGATTTTAATTTTTAATTATAGTCCTTTTTTAGTTGTAATTTATTATTAACGAATATTGTACCAATATTCATGTTTATTAAAAATAGTTAAAAAAAATGATAATTTTTCTATTTTTTTGAAAAGATGTTAGATTGGAACTAATTTTATCAACTGAATTACTAATAAAAAGAATAATTATGCAAGAGCAAGACAAAGTAGATAGTTTGCAAGATGTAATAACAACACCATTTAAGGATTTAGAAAACTTTACACAATGGTTATTAACGAAAGGTTCTGAAGTTGGATGGAGCTTAGTTTCTGCTTTATTAACCTTAATAATTGGTTTTTGGGTAACAGGTAAACTTGTCAAGTTAATCGAAAAAAGAATGGTTGCACGAAATGTCGATTTATCAATTCGCACGTTTTTAATTCCAATTCTTAATATATTATTCAAAGCTATTGTATTAACTTTTGTTGTAGGGCGATTAGGTTTTAATGCTTCTGGTTTTGTTGCAGCTTTAGGAGGTGTTGGTTTAGCAGTTGGTTTAGCTTTACAAGGATCTTTGTCAAATTTTGCAGCAGGAATTTTAATTATTCTTTTCAAACCTTTTAAAGTTGGGGATTATATAGTATCGCAAGGAAATGAAGGAAGTGTAGAGTCGATAAATTTACTAAATACAGTAATTGCAACTGCAAAAGGACAGATCATAACTTTGCCAAACGGAAATTTATTTAACAATCCAATTACCAATTATTCTGTAAAAGAATATCGTCGATTAGATGTAAATGTTGGTATTTCTTATGATGATGATTTTGACAAAGCGCGCGAAGTTTTGTTGAATGTTTTAGAGAAAAATGAATTGGTTGATGATACACAATCTAAAACGGTTGAGATTCTAGAATTTGCTGCAAGTTCTGTGAATTTGGCTGTGCGTTGTTATGTGAAAAATAGTGATTATTGGACGGCTTATTGGCAATTGTATCGCGCGGTGAAATATGCGTTAGACGACAATAATATCTCGATGCCTTATCCACATACAGAAATGATTATTAAAAACGAATCGAACTCGTCAACAATTCCTTTCGAGAACAAAGATTAATGAAGTATTTACTTACCATATTATCAATTTTTTCGTCTGTGCATCTTTTTGCGCAGACCGAATTAATTGAGAAACATCTCAATTCAGATTTCTATTCCACTCAATTCACGGGATTTTATTTGTATGATCCAATTACGAAAGAAGAAATTTATAATTATAACGGAAACAAATTTTTTATTCCAGCTTCTAACACCAAAATTTTTACGTTGTATACAGCGATGAAAATGTTAAATGATTCGATTCCTGCATTCAAATATCAGTTGATTGGTGACGAATTGCATATCGAAGGAACTGGAGATCCAACTTTTTTGCATCCAAAATATAAAAATACACGAGCGTTAGATTTCCTGAAAAATAATGGTTCTAAAATTGTTTTTCATTGGAATAATTTCGACGAAGAATCTTTTTTACCAGGTTGGACTTGGGACGATTTTAGAAAAGATTATGCACCAGAAAGAAGTCAGTTTCCGATTCATGAAAATTTAGTTTCAATTTCGAAAAATGGAAGTTCAATCAAAACATTTCCGACATATTTTGAAGAATTAACAGAAATTAGAGAAATGCCAGAGCCGAGGAATTTCTATGACAATAAATTTTATATCAGCAATAAAAAACGAACAGAAAAAGTTCCTTTTATTGTGAATGAAATGGTGATAGAAAAATCGTTGTCGCAAATTTTGGGAAAACCTGTTGATATGGTCAAAACGCCAATGGTTAATAATCCGAAAGTGTTTTATAGTCAGAAATCAGATGATGTTTACCGCGAAATGATGGAAAATAGCGATAATTTTTTGGCAGAACATTTATTGATTTTAGCTTCGAGTACTTTACCAGGAAAACTGAGCGCTTCTGAAACGATTACCTTTTCGAAAAGATATTTGTTGAATGATTTGAAACAACAACCAGAATGGTTTGACGGTTCGGGATTATCGCGTTATAATTTGTTTACACCACAAAGTTTTGCACAAGTTTTAGGGAAAATGTATAACGAATTTCCTGAGCAACGTTTGTTTTCTATTTTCCCAATCGGTGGTAAAACGGGAACAATCAAAAATAGATACAAAGATTCGGCGCAACCTTATATTTATGCCAAAACAGGAACGTTGAACAATAATGTAACGTTGAGTGGTTATTTGAAAACGAAATCTGGAAGAACGTTAATTTTTAGTTTGATGAATAATAATTCAATCAAAGATTTATCTTGGATTCGAAATGAGAATGAAAAGTTATTGCGAATTATTAGAGATAATTATTAAGCATATTTGAAATAAAAAAGCCTTCCAAAATCGGAAGGCTTTTGCTTTATTAGAAAGACATCTTTATGGTGTCGTTATTTCCTGTTAATACTTTTGTGTCTTTTTTATTTTTGACATCAAAGGTTACAATGTTTTGTTGATCATTAAAAATATCTGTCAACAAAGCTACTTTTAGTTCTATCGAGTTGATATTAGAAATTTTATCAAACTTAAAAAAAACTCGTGTCGATTTATCATTTACCTGATAACCATAATAAGAAGTTCCCAAAGCTTTACCATTTACTTTGACATCAACTTTACTATTTACATACGCTTTCAACTTGTTTTCGAAGTTAGATTTGTTCGAAACATCTGCACCAACGGCTTTTTCCAACTGATTGGTAAATGAACGTGCAGTGATATTTAAAGTTCCGGTTTCTTGTTCGTAATCAACCTTGATATTTGCTGTATGAAAATCTTGAGCGTTTAGGTTAAAAGTTACTAAAACCAAAAGCAAAGAGAATAGATATTTTATATATTTCATTTTATTTCTTAGTTTGTACAAGTCTATTTCAAATCGAGTGCCAAAGATTCTTAAAATTTAAAAGAAAGCTTTAGCGACTTGTTAATAACGAAATTAGAATAAAAAAATTATAAATCACATAAAAATATAAAAAGAGTATTAATAACTTAATACTCTTTTCTATGAATTTATTCTAAATTTTTAAGCAAACCAAACATGGTAAGGAATTCTACTTAAAATACAAACTAAACCAATAATTGCAAAGACTGCAACGCTCATTGGTACAGTTGTAGATCGTTTCAATTTTGCATTCGCAATTGTCATAAAAACAACACCTGCAATCATCATCATAGGGTGTTCAACAAAAGTTAATCTCAAGCCAGAATCTTTCATTATTCCTGATGGTTCCAAAGCAGAAAACATCATAATATAGTAGACTAATCCAAGTAATAATTGAACGTGAAAAGTAATGGTTGTAAATAACCCGATTTTTTTAATTGTTGCGTTTGTATCTTTTTTAGAAATCGCATAAATTAATGTTGAAATCACAAAGATAACGCCCATCAAAATCACAAGATAAGCCCAGCCACTATGAAATTGTTTGATAAAATCCATTTTTCTAATTTTAGTTTTTCAATACAAAAATAATAAACCTTTTTACATAAATACTATTTGATGATATTTATGTGTTTTCAGAACAGTTTTTTAGATTAATCAAAATCTCGTAATTTCGCGCAAAATATATCCGAAATGGGAAAAGATAAAATCAGAAGATTTAACGAAAATAAAACTTTTCAGAATGTTGTGCAACCGACACGAGAAGAGGCGATTAACGAGTTTGCATTAAAAGGAAATTGGAACAAAGAATTTTTCAAGAACGATAATCCAATTGTGTTAGAACTTGGATGCGGAAAAGGAGAATATACAGTTGCAATGGCACGTCGTGACAAGGATCGTAATTTTATCGGAGTAGATATTAAAGGATCAAGATTTTGGCGTGGTGCTAAGACTTGTTTGGATGAAGGAATTGAAAATGCTGGATTTCTTCGAACTCAAATCGAAATTATCGATCATCTTTTTGCTGAAAATGAAGTGAGTGAAATTTGGATTACTTTCCCAGATCCACAAATCAAATACAGAAGAACAAAACATCGTTTAACAGATCCTGAATTTTTGAGACGTTATAATACTATCTTGAAACCAGAAGGAACAGTAAACTTAAAAACGGATTCTGAATTTTTACACGGATATACACATGGTGTTATTCACATCGAAGGGCACGAAGTGATTCGTTCTACACACGATGTTTATCACCCAGATCATTCGGATATTCCAGCAATTGTAACAGCTGTACAAACATATTATGAATCGAAATTTTTGGAAGAAGGTAAAAAGATTACCTATATAAAATTTCAATTAAAATATTAATAAAAAAATCCATCTTTTGATGGATTTTTTTATTTGAAATAAATTTGATAAAAGTTTATTAATCATATATTTGTTTTACACTAATATGATTTTTTATGAAAACTAAACTTTTACTACTTACCACATTTTTATTGAATGGGCTTTATTCTTTTGCGCAATCCAGAGAAAATTTCATTTTTGCGACAATGGAGACTGAGAATGCCGCTTTTTTACAAAAAAATCATGCGGATTCTATTGAAATAATTTCTTCAAAAAATAATTTTTCTGCTATTTATTTTCATCCAGAAATTGCTGAAAGTTTACATGGGAAATTTGCCCATGGACATGGTTATATTTTTAGAAATTCGAAAGAAGATGCACTACAATCACTTCAAGAAAAGCCATCTCAGAAAAAAGCACCTTTCAATTATACAATATCAGAACAAACTTTTATAACTACGGCATTGAATGATGTTGATGTCAAAGAAATTGAGAAAACAATTTTGATGTTAGAAGATTTCAAAACGCGTTATCATACACGACAAGAAGCAAATAATGCGGTTCTTAAATTGAAAGAAGTTTGGGTGAAAATGATTGCTGATGCAGGACGAACTGACGTATTTGTAAGAATCGTTGATCATGTGAATACGCCAATGAAGTCGTTGATTTTGACTTTTAATGGAATTGAAAAGAAAGATGAATTTGTGATTATTGGAGGTCATGCCGATTCGACTGTTGGTTGGAATGCAAATCAAACTTTTGCACCAGGAGCAGATGATAATGCATCTGGAATTGCAACAATTACAGAAGTTTTGCGTGTGTTGTTAAAAAATAATTTCAAACCGCAACGAACTACCGAAATTATGGCTTATGCAGCAGAAGAAATAGGTTTAGTAGGGTCGAAAGAAATTGCAAAAAAATATGCTTCGGAGAATAAAAATGTAATAGGTTATGTGCAATTTGATATGACGAATTACAAAGGTTCTGCAAAGGATGTTGTTTTGATGACGGATGCTTATTGTGATGCGAATCTCAATTCGTTTTTGATGAAATTGATGTACGAATATAACACAACTGGTTTGCATCAATTTACATATGATACGTCAAAATGTGGTTATGGATGTTCTGATCATTTTAGTTGGTACGAAAATGGTTTTGCAGCAACTTTACCTTTTGAAGCTAAAATGGGAGAAGATAATCCTTATATACATTCTGTAAACGATACCTATGCTTCAATGGGAAGTACGTCTACACACGCAGCAAAATTTACGAAATTAGGAATTGAATATGTGGTTGAAGCGGCTAAGACCTCAACTTTAGGAACAAATGATGTCGATAAAAATTCGTCTAAAATTTTTGTTTCAAATAAAATATTGAGTTATCAACTAAATTTTAATGCATCAATTTCGATAAAAATTATAGATGCAACTGGACGAACTGTTAAAATGTTTAATTCTGATCAATCAAACGGAAGTGTAAATTTGTCTAATTTATCAACAGGGTTTTATATAGCTACAATTAATGACAATCAAGGAAATTCTATTTCTCATAAATTTGTATTGAAGTAAAATTCAAACGAAATAAAAAACAAAAAGCAAGCTTAATTTAGCTTGCTTTATATTTTTAAAATTTATCTAAATCTTAGTTATTCAAACTTTGTAAGTAAGAAACCCAACCTAAAGTTTGGTATTCTTTAGCTGCAGTTTTTACATCAGCAGCTTTGTAAATTCCACGACCAACAATCATAAAGTCTGTGTGGTAATTTTTGAAAACCAATTCAGGCGTATTGTACTGTTGTCCTTTATTATCTCCAGTCGAAGAAATATTAACACCAGGTGTAAACAACAACAAGTTATCAGGAATTTGGCGTTGCGCAACAGCTCCCAAAACATTTCCAGATTGTTCCGAAACATTAATTGCTTTTGTAAAGTAATAATCGTCTGTCAATGTTCCTTTCGAAGACATTTCTACAATTGTGATTACGCCTGTATTTTCGAAAACTTTTAATGATTCTAAACCTCCAATTGGATGAACAGTTACTAAATCTGCCCAATCAGAAATTTTATAAATCGATTTCTTGAATTGTAATTCTTGTGTATTTCCGATATCACCAAATTTACGGTCTTCGAATAATAAGAATTCTTTTTCGCGTGCGATTTTTTTCAATTCAACAATTAAATTGTCCGAAAAATCTTGAATAATATCTGAATGTAATTTTAAAGCAACAACATGATCACCAACTTTACCAGCGAAATCAATAATTTCTTCAGAAGTAATTAAATCAGCAGAAGCAATCAAGTTTGATTGTTTTTTAAGTGCTAATTCAACTAAACGTTTTCCAACTGGATGTACAATTTTTTTGTTTTCCAATGCAATACGTTGTTTTGCAGGAGCCGCTTCTGGAGGTAAAGCTAAAAAGTCTTTGATTTTTTTCGCTTCATCATCACTCAAACGGTGATATTTATGTAAAATATCGATTACTTCGTGAATTGTAAATAACGTTTTCACGTTGTACCCTTGTTCTTTTAATTTGTCTGAACCACCTTGTGCACGGTCTAAAACAACAACCAAATCTTTTACACGTAAACCTTCGCGTTCAACTTGATCAATTGTTTCTAATAAAGATTGTCCAGATGTAATTACATCTTCTACTAAAAGACAAGATTGTCCTTCTGCAAAAACACCTTCTACCATACGTTTAGTACCGTAACCTTTGTTTTCTTTACGTTTGATAATCAAAGGAATATTCGATGTTAAACTCATTGTAGTCGCCATTGGCAAAGCTGCGTAAGGCACACCACAAATCAAGTCATATTCTACATCTTCTACTAAATCTAATAAATTGTTTGCTAAAGTTTTTAGTAATTGTGGACTAGAAGCCAAAGGTCTTAAATCGACATAGAAAGGAGATTCTATACCACTTTTTAAAGTAAAATTTCCAAATTTTATAATTCCCAGCTCGTAAGCTTTCAATAAAAAATCTTCTCTTGGTTGCATCTGTGTAATGTTTGAGCAAAGTTAATAGGTTTTTGAGTCATTTATGGCATTTTCACGAAAATTAATTTTAAGATGAATAAAAATTGAATATTTATACTGATTTGATTTATAATTTGTTCGAAAAATGAAATATTATGTATTTAAAATAAATGAAAATTTTTAATTAATGTTATTTTTTATTGAATCAATAGTACATCTTATGTTTTCTAAATCTTCTTCGCTATTAAATGTAAAATTATCACCAAAAGGATCAATAGCTCTTGATATAAAAAAGAACTTTTTGTTATTTATTTTGATATAATTTAAATATGGAAGTACAAATTGATTAATTTCTTGAACTTCATTAAGATTAAATGTTTTTTTTGAAAATACCTTTTTAATTGTAAGTTGGTTAATGTTATTATCTAACACTATTTCATTAATCTGATAATTAATCCGAATAAAAACACATAAAATTAGTATAAATGAAATACAAAAAATCAAGACATCATATTTATTTTTTACAATTATTTCGTCTAAATAAGTGAAAATAATTACTGAAGTAAATAGAATTAATATGTTTAAAACAATTATAATAAGCACATTATAAAAACTATTATATTTTCTACTAATATATTCTTTCATTTATAAGAATTAAATATTTACGTAAAAATATAATTTTTATGTAATTCAGAAAAGAAGTTTTCGTTCTACATTTTATAATAAAACTTCATAAAATAACTTTACTTTTGAAATCTATACAAACACAAATGAAAAAATATATATTCGCTAGCATCGCTTTTGTAAGTATGTTGGTTTCGGCACAAGAAACACCTTTCAAATTTAAGGAATTAGTTAATAATTCTGCACTTCCTATTATTTCGCAAGGAAAAACGGGAACTTGTTGGTCATTTTCGACAACTTCTTTTTTAGAATCGGAAGTGAAGCGTTTGACAGGAAAAGATGTCGATTTATCGGAAATGTATAATGTGCGTTTTACTTATCCTGTAAAAGCGTATAATTATGTATATCGCCAAGGAAAAGCACAGTTTAGTCAAGGAGGTTTGTCGCATGATGTTTTAAATTCGGTTCGTAAAAATGGATTAGTTCCAAACGAAGTTTATGCAGGTTTTGCGAATGGAACAGATGTGAAGCATAACCACGAAATGTTGGTAAAAGATTTGAAAGTTGGATTAGATTCGATTGTAAAAAATCCTAAAAAATATTTAACAGCAGATTGGAAATCAAAATTTGATCAAAAATTGAATGATAAATTAGGTGTTCCTCCAACAAAATTTAAGTTCGAAGGAAAAGAATATACACCACAAGAATTTGCAAAAGCCTTGAAAATAAATCCTGATGATTATGTAACCTTGACATCTTTTCAGCAAGCGCCATATTATTCACAATTTATTTTACAAGTGCCAGATAATTTCTCAAATGGTTCATATTATAATTTACCATTAGATGAATACATGAAAGTATTGGACGAAGCGTTATATAAAGGATATACAGCGGCTTTTGATACAGATGTTTCTGAAAAAACATTTTCTAAAAAATATGGAATGGCAATTTGGCCTTCAGAAGGTTTAGAATCAGATTATTTTGTTCAGATTTTACCTGAAAAATGGGTTTCTGCTGATGAGCGTCAAGCTGCTTTTGAAGATTATTCGACAGAAGACGACCATTTAATGCATATTACGGGAATTTTGAAAGATCAATTGGGAAATCAATATTATGATGTGAAAAATTCTTGGGGAACAACAGATTTAGGAAATAATGGACATATTTATATGTCGAAACCATTTTTCAGAATGAAATCAATTGCTTTTACACTGCACAAAGATGCGTTGTCAAAAGAAGTGAAAAAGCAATTAGGTGTTAAATAAAATCACTCACAAATGAATACATTAGAACAAGCGATAGAAAAGTTAGATTATAAAGGTTATTTGGATGTTGAAATTCCAAAAGGAACTGATTTGATTGCGGAAATCAATAAATTACGCAAAGAGAAAAATGCGGTGATTTTGGCGCATTATTATCAGTCAGGAGAAATTCAGGATTTAGCAGATTATTTAGGTGATTCGTTACAATTGGCACGTGCTGCTGCAAAAACTGAAGCTGATATGATTGTTTTTTGTGGTGTTCATTTTATGGCAGAAGCTGCAAAGATTTTGAACCCTTCTAAAAAAGTTGTTTTACCCGATACAAAAGCGGGTTGTTCTTTAGCAGATTCTTGTTCGGCAGAAGGTTTACGTGGTTTGCGTGAGCAACATCCAAATGCGATTGTAGTGAGTTATATCAATTGTGATGCGGGTGTTAAAGCGGAATCAGATATTATTGTTACTTCTTCTAATGCGGAAGCGATTATTAATTCGTTGCCAGAAGAGCAAGAAATTATTTTTGCTCCAGATCGTAATTTAGGTCGATACTTAAATCAAGTTTGTAATCGCAAAATGATTTTGTGGGACGGTGCTTGTATTGTTCATGAAGCTTTTTCTTTGGAAAGAATTGCACAACAAATGGCAGATCATCCAAATGCAAAATTAATTGCGCATCCAGAAGCGCAAGAAGATTTATTGAAATTCGCACATTTTATTGGTTCAACTTCTCGTTTGTTAGATTATGTGGTAGAAAATGATGCACAAGAATTTATTGTGGCAACGGAAGAAGGAATTTTACACGAAATGCAAAAACTTGCGCCGAATAAAACATTAATTCCTGCATTAGTTCAAGATGAATCGTGTAATTGTTCTGAATGTTTTTACATGAAATTATCAACATTAGAAAAATTATATCTGTGCATGAAATATGAATTGCCAGAAATACAAATCGAAGAAGAGTTACGAGTGAAAGCTTTAGCTGCAATTAATAGAATGTTAGATTTATCAGAAAAAATCAAATAATGGCTATTCAAGATGTTTTAGTCATTGGTTCTGGAATTGCTGGACTTTCTTATGCGCTGAAAATTGCGATTCGAAATCCTGATGCAAAAATTACCATTGTAACCAAAGCAAATAAAGACGAAACCAATACCAAATATGCACAAGGTGGAGTCGCTGTTGTGAGCGATTTCGAGAAAGATAGTTTCGAGAAACATATCGAAGATACGCTTCGTGCTGGAGATGGTTTGTGTAAGTTGGAAGCGGTTGAGGTTGTCGTAAAGGAAGCGCCAGAACGCATCAATGAAATTATAAATTGGGGTGTTCGTTTCGATAAAAATAACGAAGGAATTTATGACCTTGGCCGTGAAGGTGGACACACAGAAAACCGAATTGTTCATCACAAAGATGTGACAGGTTGGGAAATTGAGCGCGCAATGTTAGAAGCGATCAAAGAATATCCAAATATTCAGGTTTTTACACATCATTTTGTGGTAGATTTGATTACAGAACATCATTTGAATCGTGATATAGCTCAGAAAACGACATGTTTTGGTGCATATATTTTAGATTTGAATACTGATAAAGTTGAGCAACATTTAGCCAAAGTAACCTTATTAGCAACGGGTGGAGTTGGTCATGTTTATAAAAATACAACGAATCCAATTATTGCAACTGGTGACGGAATTGGGTTGGCTCGACGTGCGAAAGCAACCGTTTCGGGAATGCAATTTATTCAGTTTCATCCAACGGCTTTTTACAGCGAATTTGATGGACAGTTATTTCTGATTTCGGAAGCAGTTCGTGGTTTTGGTGCGAAGTTGCGTACGAAAGATGGCCAGTTGTTTATGCACAAATATGATGAACGTGAAGAATTGGCTTCTCGTGATATTGTGGCGCGTGCGATTGATAATGAAATGAAATTGCGCGGAGATGATTATGTTTATATTGATTGTCGACACTTAGAGAAAGAAAAATTCTTGGAACATTTCCCTAATATTTACGAAAAATGTAAATCCGAAGGTTACGATATGTTTACCGAATTGGTTCCGGTTGTTCCAGCTTCACATTATTTATGTGGTGGAATTGACGTCGATTTAGAAGGAAAAACATCTATCGAGAATTTGTTTGCGGTTGGCGAATGTTCTAATACTGGTTTACATGGTGCAAATCGTTTGGCTTCGAATTCGTTGTTAGAAGCGATGGTTTTTGGCCATCGTGCAGCGTTGAAAACGGTCGACTTATTAAATGATAATCAATTTTCGATTTATAATTTTGAGTTTCCAGAATGGAACGAAGAAGGCATGAAAGTGCAAGAAGAATTAGTATTGATTTCTTATTTACGCAAACAATTACAAGCGATGATGAGCGAATTGGTTGGAATTGTACGAAGTGATAATCGTTTGCAAATTGCACAAAATCGTATCAATGAAATCGAGAAAATGGTCAAAGAAATTTATTATTTTACGATTGTTTCGCCTAAAATTTTAGAACTTCGAAATTTGGTTGATGTCGCACATTTAATCATTGAGCAAAGTATCAATCAAAAAGAAAATCGAGGAACTTTTTATAACAAAGATTTTAATTAATGAAGAAATTATTTCTGTTCGTTACATGTTTTGCAATGAGTTTTTCTTTTGCTCAAAATTCGAAAGAAAAACAAAACGTAAGTTTGACTTCTGGTAAAGAAGCCAAGAAAGCGGTTGTGTATTTTGGTTGTGAAAATCTAAAAGAAAATAGCGAGCTACAAGCATGTATGAACAAAAATTTGAATCAAGATATTCAAACTCAAATTTCATTCTTTTCTAATATTGCTGATTATCTTCATATCGAAACTGCTCAATCTAAATTAGGTTTTAAAATTAATGAAGATGGTAATTTTGAAGATGTCTCGACTGATGGTTCGAATCCAATTTTTAATAGTGTAGCATTGTCTAGTTTAGTTTTGTTGAATAATAAAATGGAGCGAGCTAATCTAAAAATAACTCCTGCAAAAGGAGTTGATGGAAAAGCAGTTGCAATGAAATATACAATGCCTTTACGTTACGAATCGGCAGAAAAAAATAATGATTTTGAGAAGTTCCCTTCGGAAAATCGTGTATTGTTTACTTTAAAAACTGATGAAGAAACGATTGAAGTAAGAATTGATAAAGAATTTAATTTAACAACTTTTGGTAATAACGGAAGTCGGGAATATTATTTAGGAAAGTTTTCTAATCTTTTCGAAATGGCTTCTATCGATCCTTATGCAACCGCTTTTGATGCGGCTTTCAAATCAGGAGCAATAGATATTACAAAAGGTAAAATTGATGACAAAGAATATAAACTTCAGATCAAAAATTTCTTCGAAAATGATCCTTCTGTACAAGTGTTGATTACGGTTGTGCGTGAAGAAAACGGGACTTGGGCCGAGTATTACGAATACAAAACCAAGAAAGAATTTAATCAATCAAAATTTGCATCCTTAACATATAGATAATGAATTTACCTCCATATATCACACAAGAAAAATTACAACTTTTTATTCGTCAAGCTTTTTTAGAAGATGTTGGTGATGGCGACCATTCAACGTTAGCGTCGGTTCCGTATGATGCAATTCAAGAAGCGGAATTGAAAGTGAAAGATAACGGAATAATTGCTGGAATTGAATTAGCAAAAATTATTTTCGATACGTTTGATCCATCTTTAAAAATAGAACAATATATAAATGATGGCGATAAAGTACAATTTGGTGATATTGCTTTCAAAGTGAAAGGGTCTTCACAATCAATTTTAACTTGCGAGCGATTAGCGTTGAATTGTATGCAACGAATGTCTGGTATTGCGACTTATGCACACCAAATGATGGAATTGGTAAGCGGAACAAATGCCAAAATTTTGGATACACGCAAAACAACACCTAATTTTCGTATGTTAGAAAAATGGGCTGTTAAAATTGGGGGCGCAGAAAATCATCGTTTTGGATTATACGATATGGTGATGTTAAAAGATAATCATGTTGATTTTTGTGGAAATATTACAAAAGCAGTTGCGCAAACCAAAGATTATTTAGCAAAACATCATTTACATTTAAAAATAGAAGTGGAAACGCGTAATATGGATGAGGTAAAAGAAGCTTTGGAGGCAAATGTAGATTTTATTATGTTGGATAATTTTGATCTCGAAACGATGAAAGAAGCGGTTCAATATATAAATGGACGAGTAAAAACAGAAGCTTCGGGTGGAATTACAAAAGAATCTGTTCGCGCAATTGCCGAAACTGGTGTTGATTTTATTTCTTCTGGCGCGATTATTCATTCAGCCCCCAACTTTGACTTGAGTTTAAAGGCTGTGAAAGCTTAGTTTTTTTAACATTTTAAATATTATCTTAGTTGTATCATACTAATCATGTCGTTTTAACGTTACTAGTATTGTGTATTAGTATAGATTATTAAAATTATATTAGTATTATTCTATAAATAAAAATGTTATTGGATAGTATTTTATTAATACTGATTCTAAATAATGGATTTTTGATTGATTTTTTCTCTTTTTTCTGAAAAAAAATCAGTGAATAAAGAAAAATAATGTTAAAAATTAACATTTACATTATGTTAATTTTTGATAAAATGTTAAATAATCTTTAAAACTTTACATGAATACTAGATCTAATTTACAATATTGATAATATATTGACTATTTTGAATAAAATATAATAATTAATATTTAAGATGTTAATTGATTTTGTAAAATTTTACCATAATTTAACAATAATCTCATTTAAAGTATAGAAATTTGCGGAAGTAAACTTTTAAACTATTTCAAAAGATGAGGTTAAACTCAACTAAGCTTTTACTAGTAGGAGCTTTTGCCTTAATGGCATCATTATCTTTCGCCCAAGTTGTTGAACCAACAGATTCTACAAAGGTTGAACAGGACGAAAACGTATCTTTAGGAGAAACATTAATCATTGGTAAAGGGGTTATCGATATCGTAGAGGATCGTAAAACACCAGTTGCTGTATCTACAATTAGTAAGGCAGCTATCGAAGATAAAGCGGTAGGAAATGTAGATTTCCCAGAAATCTTCGCTACAACTCCATCTGTATATGTTTCTGGACAAGCGGGAGGTTTTGGAGATTCTCAAATGTTTTTACGTGGATTTAGTAGTCAAAATACAGCTTACTTATTGAACGGACAACCAATTAATGGTATGGAAGATGGTAACTTGTATTGGTCTAACTGGTCTGCAATGACTGAAGTTGCAAATGCAGTTCAGATTCAACGTGGTTTAGGATCTTCTAAATTAGCTATTTCTTCTGTTGGTGGTACTGTAAATATGGTAACAAAAGCTACAGATAAAAAGCAAGGAGGTTTTGTAAGATTAAACACAGGTAACGATAGTTACATGAGTGCTACTATTTCTTACAATACAGGTATGAAAGGTAAATGGGGAGCTTCTTTCTTGTTTAACCAAACAACTATGCACAGATCTTGGGCTCAAGGAACAAATGCAAATTCACAAGCATACTTTGTTTCTGTAGGGTATAAACCAAACGATCGTCATAACATTAACTTTATGATTTTTGGTGCGCCACAAGAGCACGGACAAAACTATTCTACAAAAAACACTAAGCAATGGGCTGATGCAGAAAAGTATGGATACGGAAATAAATACAATACAACTTACGGATACTTCAACGGTAAAGGAGAAAATTTAAGAACTAACTTTTACCACAAGCCAGTAGCAAACTTAAACTGGGACTGGACAATTAATGAAAACATGAATTTGTCTACAGTGCTTTATGCTTCTACAGGTACTGGAGGAGGTACTTCTGGAGTTGGTAAAGCAACAAGTACATTGAAAAATGGATTAGTTGATTTTGATTTAATTCAAAGCAATAACTTATTAGATCCAGACGGTATTGGAAATAATGGAGGTAAAGATGCAAACGGAAAAACAGTATCGAATGGTGCTATCCGTACATCTGTTAATAATCACTTCTGGTATGGAGGTGTAACAAACTTAAACTTTGATACTAAAACAGGATGGAACTTTAACATAGGTGCTGATATCCGTTTCTATCATGGTAATCACTTCCAACAAATGAATAATTTGTTTGGATTAAAAGGTTGGTCTGAAGTAAATAAATCAAACAATCAAACAGTTGTTGTAACAGAAACTTTTGGAACAAATCCTTGGTCTGCATTATTCAAATCGGCTAAAAAAGATCAAAGAACAGCAAGAGATTATTCTGAAGATATTAACTATCAAGGAGCGTTTGGGCAAGTTGAATACTCTAATGATATTTTCACAGTATTTGGACAAGGAGCAATCTCTAATCAATTCTACCAAAAATTTGATACTTGGAACTACGGAGGTGTAGAAACAGCTTCTAAAAAAGTAAACAAAACAGGATGGAATGTAAAAGGAGGTTTATCTGTTAATATTAACGAGGAGAATACAGTTTTTGCTAACGCAGGACGTTATTCTCGTCAACCGTTCTTAGATAATGTATTCGAATACAACAAAGTTGATTTACGTGAGCCAAATGTAGATAACGAAGAAATTACAGGTTTCGAAGTTGGTTACAAATACGAAACAAGAGGTTTAAGAGTTAATATTAATGCTTACTCTACAAAATGGGGTAATCGTTTCTTAGGAATTTCAGGTTCTGTAACTCAACCAGATAACACAACTCGTCCTATTTATACATCTTATACAGATATCACACAATTACACAAAGGTGTTGAAGTTGATTTTGACGCTAAAGTTTCTCAAATGTTTAGCTTATATGGATTCGCATCTTACGGTGATTGGAAGTATGATGGAAAAACTCCATTTGAATCGATGTATACTGATGACGATACAATTTTCGAAAAAGGAAATGTTGATTTGACAGGAACTTATATCGGAGAAGCTGCTCAATTTACTTTCGGTTTGGGAACTAAAGTTAACTTTACAAGAAACTTATATTGGGATGTAGACTTTATGTACAATGCTCGTACTTATGGACAAGTTAATCCAGTAGATGTAGTTAAAAGTGCATTAAAAGGAGAGGTTTATCAAGCTGAAAAAATTGCACCTTTTGCAAAAGTTAATACAGGTGTTGCATATGAATTCAAATTTGGTAAACAAAAAATCAAATTTAGAGGGAATGTTCGTAACTTATTCAACGATCAATACGTAAGTAGAATTGATAGAAATGGATACGGATATGCAGTAGGTAGAACTTGGAATGCAGGTGTTACTTATAGCTTCTAATAAGAATTAAAATTTCTTAACATATTAAAGTGGGCTTAGTAATAAGTCCACTTTTTTTTATGAAGTATTGTGACTGAATTATTTGTCTTAAATTAATAAAACCTTAATATTTAATTTATAATAAATCTAAATAATTTTATTTTAAGAATAAATATTCATTTATTAATGAATTATTATACACATTGTTTTTTTTAAGTATTGTTGTTTGTTTAGTCTGTTTTTGATAAGGATTTAAAAATTTTATTATTTGGTAATTTTATTTTAATTATATTTTCATATTCATAAAATATTAAGAATAATATTATAATTATTTAAAATTGATTTTTTAAGTAATAATTATTCTTAATTAACATAACGTTTGTAGTTGTTTTAACATATATACACCTCAACTTTGCAGCGGTAAACATTTAAACTATTTCATAAGATGAGGTTAAACTCAATAAAGCTTTTATTAGTAGGAGCTTTTGCCTTAACGGCATCATTATCTTTCGCTCAAGTTGTTGAACCAACAGATTCTACAAAGGTTGAACAAGACGAAAATGTATCTTTAAGTGAAACATTAATTATTGGTAAAGGAGTAATCGATGTTACAGAAAATCGTAAAACACCAGTTGCATCTACAGTTATTACAAGAGAGGAAATCCTTGATAAAGGAGTTGGAAATGTAGAATTTCCAGAATTATTAAAAAATTCGCCATCTATTTATGTTGCGGACCAAGCTTCAGGTTTTGGTGATGCAAAAATGTATATGCGTGGTTTTGATCAATCAAATACTGCTTTCTTATTGAATGGGCAACCAATCAACGGAATGGATAACGGTAGTTTATATTGGTCAAACTGGCAGTCTGTTTCTGATATTGCAAATGTTATTGATTCTCAACGTGGTTTAGGATCTTCAAAATTAGCTATTTCTTCTGTTGGAGGAACTGTAAATATCGTAACAAAAGCTACTGAGAAAAAAGAAGGAGGTTTTGTACGTTACTTAACAGGTAACGATTCATACCAAAAACAAACTATTGGTTATAATACAGGTATGAAAGGTAAATGGGGTGCTTCATTTATGTTTGATAACTGGTCTGCTCACAGAAGTTTTGCACGTGGAACAGAAGGTAAAGGTCAATCTTACTTTGTTTCTGTAGGTTTCAAACCAAATGCACGTCATACATTCAACTTTATGATTTTTGGTGCTCCACAAGAACATGGTCAGAACTATTCTAAACCAATGGATACTCAATATCGTAATATTAAAGTTAATGGTGTAAATAAAAGTATTATTGCAACTCCAGGTTATGATATTACGGGTCGCTTAGGAAACTCTAACTATGGTTTCTATAATGGAGAATCTTTATCTGCTAAAACAAACTATTATCATAAACCAGTAGCTAACTTAAACTGGGATTTTACAATTAACGAAAACTTGTCTTTGTCTACAGTGATTTATGCATCTACTGGTACAGGAGGAGGAACAAGTACTTTAGGTAATGGTCCTGGATATACTGATGGAGGTTATAAATCTAATGGAGAAATTGATTGGAATGTAATAGCAGCGAAGAATCAAGAATTAAAAGATGGAATTTCTAAGGGAAATAACGGAACTGTTTTAGCTTCTTCAGTAAATAATCACTTTTGGTACGGAGGAGTTTCTAACTTAACTTTTGATACAAAAAAAGGTTTTGTATTTAATGTAGGTACAGATTTACGTTTCTACCAAGGGGAACACTATCAACAATTAAATAATTTATTAGGAGCTTCTGGTCGTGCTGCATCTAATGTACAACGTTCTTCAGATTATGTTGTTAATAAAACTTTCAGCTCAAGCCCTTGGAATTCTTTATTCAATAGAGCTAAACATAGTGAGAGAATTGGATTTGATAATTCAGAGAGAATTAACTACCAAGGTTTCTTTGGACAAGCCGAATACTCAAACGAATTATTCTCAGCATTCTTTCAAGGTGCTTTATCTTGGCAAGAGTATGAAAAATATGATAACTGGAACTATACTGCAGAATCTGCAGAAAAACAAGGTATCAAATTCAAAAACGGTAAAGCTTATTCAGGTGAGCGCACAGAAATTGGTTATAATTTAAAAGCTGGTTTCTCTATCAATTTAAATAAAGAAAATAGTGTTTTTGTTAATGGAGGTAAATATTCTCGTCAACCATATTTAAATAATATGTTTGTACGTAATACAGTTACTTTTGTAGATCCAACAGTTAAAAATGAAGAGATTCAAAGTGTTGAAGCAGGTTACCGTTACAAAACTCGTACATTAAGAGTTAATGTGAATGCATATTATACTGAATGGGATAATAGAGCAGATACTTACAACGATAGAGATTTTACAGATGCTAATGGTTTAGTACACTCTAATGTTCGTTATTTATTAAATAATTTATCTCAAGTACACAAAGGTTTAGAGGTTGATTTTGATGCTAAAGTAACGCGTGATTGGACAATTAGAGGTTATGCTTCTGCAGGAGATTGGAGATACCAAGGAGCTTTCACGTATCAAATTCAAGATACAGATACGCAAGAAATTGTTGCTGGATCAGAAAATGGAAAAGGTAACTTAGACGGTGTAAGAGTTGGTAATGCAGCACAATTTACATTTGGTATGGGTACTAAAGTTAAAGTAACAAAAGCTTTATCTTTTGATACAGACTTCAACTACTACGCTCGTTTATATGAAAATGTAAATGTAGCTGATGTAGCAAAAGCAAATATTAAAGGAGATGCTTACAAAAATGCAAGTATTAGCCCATTTGCTACAGTAGATTTAGGAATGTCTTACAACTTTAAAATTACAAATAGTCAATCACTTAAATTTAGAGGTAACATCAAAAACTTATTCAATGATCAATACATTTCTCGTAAAGATAACTACGGTTACTTCTGGGGGAATGGAAGAACTTGGAATGCAGGTGTAACTTATAATTTCTAAGAAATATTTCATTATCATAACAAAAAGACGAACGCTTGTAGTTCGTCTTTTTTTTGTATTTACCTTTACTAAAATTTTATAGAAAAATGATTCAACCCGATTTTCTAAAAGAAGGTGATAAAATAGCAATTGTTGCGCCAGCTAAACGTATGTTACAAGGCGAATTGGATGAAGCAATAGACTTAATAAAATCGTGGAAATTGATTCCTGTATTAGGAAAAAATATTTATGCTGAATATGATTTTGGCTACAAATATGCTGGAACAGATAAAATCAGAACCGAAGATTTTCAATGGGTACTAGATGATTCTGAAATCAAAGCAATTTGGTGCGCACGTGGTGGATATGGTTCAGTAAAAATTATTGATGAATTAGATTTAACCAATTTCAAAAAATCTCCAAAATGGATAATTGGTTATTCTGATATCACTGTTTTTCACAATCATTTTAATCGATTAGGTTTTCAAACAATACATGGTGTTACAGCAAAGAAATTAGCAAATACCGAATATCATCCAACATCTTATCAAAGTGTCTATGAAGCATTGTTTGGACATGAAATTAATTACGAAATTCAATCACATACTTACAATAATTTAGGCGAAGCAAAAGGAGAATTAATTGGCGGAAATCTTTCGATTGTGTATTCACTTTTGGGGAGCGAATCTGCGATTACAAATCCTTCGGATAAGATTTTATTTTTAGAAGATTGGTTCGAGAATTGGTATGCTGTTGATCGAATGTTGATGAATCTTAAACGCAACGGAATTCTTACTCATGTAAAAGGAATTATTTTAGGAAACTTTACACACATGGATACGGAGGAAGAAAATGCTGAAAACTACAACCATCCATTCGATCCAAAAACTTTTGAAGTCATTCATAGTTTTACAAAAAACTTAAATATTCCAGTAGCTTTCGGATTTCCTGCAGGGCATACAGGTCACAATGTTGCGCTTAAAATGGGTGCAAAAGTTCAGTTAAATGTTACCTCAAATAATGTAACTTTGCATCATTATACAAACAAATATGGAACAAGATAATTTAACAGTCATTACTCACCCGTTGGTAAAAGCAAAAATTACGCAAATGCGTGATAAAAACACAACAACGAAAGAATTTGGCGAATTAGTAGACGAAATTTCAGGTTTAATGTGTTACGAAATTACACGTAACATCGAGCTTGAAGAAGTAGAAGTTGAAACGCCAATTACCAAAACAATCGGTTACAAATTAAAAGGAAATGATATGGCTATCGTTCCAATTTTACGTGCTGGATTGGGAATGGTAAAAGGGATTCATCAGTTAATTCCAACAGCGAAAGTTGGTCATATTGGGCTTTACCGCGATCATGACACATTACAACCTGTTGAGTATTTGTGTAAACTTCCAACAGATTTAGATTCTCGCGATGTGATTTTGGTTGATCCAATGTTAGCAACTGGAGGTTCTGCAATCAAAGCAATTGAAATTTTAAAAGAAAAAGGAGCAAAATCTGTTCGTTTGGCTTGTTTAGTTGGTTGTCCGGAAGGAGTGGAAGCGGTACAAAATGTTTATCCAGAAGTTCCAATTTTCTTGGCTGCTTTGGATGAAAAATTGAATGAAAATGGATACATCGTTCCAGGTTTAGGTGATGCTGGAGATCGTTTGTACGGGACAAAATAATTTTTTTGAATGAGTATTAGTTACGATTTCGGAAAAGAAGCAGAAGATTTTGCAGTTAATTATTTAATCCAAAATGGGTACAAAATATTGGCTCGAAATTATTTTTTCAGAAAAGCCGAAATTGATATTATTGCTCAATTTGAAAATGAGATTGTTATTATAGAGGTTAAGAGTCGTACTTCAAATTATGTTGTGGAGCCAGAAAGTTCTGTTAACACAAAGAAGAAGAAATTGTTAATTCTTGCCGCAGATGATTTTATTCAGAAAAATAATTTTATTTCTGAGGTAAGATTTGATATTTTAGCACTTTTAAAAAAACAACAATCTTGGAGCGTAAATCATATCAAAAATGCGTTTAATGCTTCAGAAATTTAATCAACTTTTATGGAAGTATTTATGAGTCTTTTTGACTTTATTATGCATATCGACCAGCATTTAGCAGAGTTTGCAAATGAGTATGGTTTGTGGCTTTATGCAATTTTATTTTTAATCATTTTCGTGGAAACAGGTGTGGTTGTGATGCCATTTTTACCTGGAGATTCACTGTTGTTTGCAGCAGGTATGTTAGCTGCGCAAGAAACAAATGATATGAATGTGTGGATTATGATTGCAATTCTTTTGGTGGCCGCCATTCTCGGTGATACGTTGAATTATACCATCGGGAAAAAAGTTGGTTACAAAGCAACTAAGGTTAAGATTTTTGGTAAAAATTTCATTCAAGAAGAACATATCAATAAAACGCACGAATTCTACGAAAAATATGGTTCTAAAACTATTGTAATTGCACGTTTTGTACCAATTGTAAGAACTTTAGCGCCTTTCGTTGCAGGAATCGGACGAATGGGATATTCTATTTTCATTACATATAACGTAATTGGAGCTGTGTTATGGGTTGTTGGTTTAACACTTATTGGATACTTTTTAGGAAATATCGAATGGGTTCAAAATAATTTTTCTAAAGTAATTTTAGGAATAACAATCGCTTCTGTACTTCCAATTTTAGTGGAAATTATCAAAGAAAAGTTCGGCAAAAAAAAGGTAGCTGAACAAGAATAACTATAAAAAATTAACTCGACTTCGGTCGAGTTTTTTTATACCTTTAAATCATGGAAATTTTAGATTACATACTACATATCGATAAATATTTAGAAGCCATTTTGAATGATTATCAAAACTGGTTTTACTTGATTTTGTTTCTCTTAATCTTTATCGAAACAGGTTTGGTTGTCATGCCTGTTTTACCTGGCGATTCGCTTTTATTTGCGGCAGGAATGTTGGCTGCGGCTTTTCCAGATCAACTTAATATTTATATCGTATTAGGTTTACTTTGGGTTGCGGCGATTGCAGGCGATACGGTCAATTATACGATAGGAAAAACTTTGGGAACGAAATTAGTTACAGCCAAAATTTTCGGTAAACGAATTATTAAAGATTCTGCCATTCAAAAGACCGAAGATTTCTTTATAAAATATGGTTCTAAAACCATTGTAATTGCACGTTTTGTTCCGATTGTAAGAACGCTTGCGCCTTTCGTTGCAGGAATTTCTAAAATGCATTATGGCACATTTATCAAATATAATTTCATCGGTGGAACAATTTGGGTTTTCGGGATTACATTGGCTGGATATTTCCTTGGAACAATTCCATTTATCAAAAACAATTTCGAAATTGTCGTAATGGCAATTATTGTGTTTTCTTTGGTTCTAATTATTGTAGAATTCGTCAAAGAGAAAATAAAAAAATAAAAAATGAGTACAGAAAATTCGATTTTCATCATCTTACTTTTGTTGATAATCTTTTTACCAATTATTTTATTTATCATTGAGTCTCAAAAAGAATATAAACACGAAAATGATGAAGTTATTCGCGTCAAAATTGGTTTTTTAAGCTATATTTCAGTTTTTAATATGATTCTTTTTGCAATTCTTTGTCTTACTTTTTTATTTATAGCTTATCAATTATTGTTTGTGACAGATTTCATTTTAACTAACATAATTATTGGAATGATTTTTTTGATACTATTCTTTGTTTTTACCGTTCCAGTTGCCAATACTTACAATCATCTCTTACATGAATCTAAGCGAGAAATTTATTTTTTCAGGAATAAAAAGGTTTTGTTCGTTGTAGAAAAAGAATCAGAAATTACTATTGATTTAGAAGATGAAATGATTGAAATCAATCACGAAGTTTCTAATAAAAGTTCTAAATATCAAACTGGTCATGGTAAATATAATTTTATTCAGAATGATGAAATTATTCCAATTTCAGATTTAATCAAATTTCCGCAAGATTTTCTTGATCAAAATAATATTGAGCAAGTTAAAGTTTCGAAACTTTTTATTTGGATTTAGATAATCATTCAAATAATTCCTATCTTCTATTTTTAAAAATATCAATCAATGAAAAACCTATTAATTATTTGTTCTATCCTTTTTTCTTTTGTTGTAAATGCACAACAAGGTTATCCTGTTCCTCCAAAATCAGAAAATAGATTATTTTACATTCAACACAACGACAATAAAAATACGTTTGTTTACGATGCACTTTTTTCGAGCAAAGGAATTTTAGATGCTAACAATCCAGTTGATATTTATCGCATTCTTTATGCTGAAGATGGTTCAAAAAAGCCCTTGACTTCTATACAAAAGAAATTGGCATATGGTTTAGATATTAAGAAAATTGAAAAGAATGTTTTTCAGTTGACATTGGTTTCTTATCCAACTCAAAAATTAACGCTTAAGCTTGATTCTCAAAAAAATCCAATTGTTCAAACAACTGTTAATAACAAGTTGATAACACTGAATCGTGTTTTCTTAAAACAGAAGAAAGGAACGGCTGGAATCTCCGTAAAGCTTGATTATATTTTATTTTACGGAAAAGATAAAAACGGAAAATCTGTAGAAGAGAAAATTGTTCTCTAAAAAAATCTCCCTAAATTAGAATCTGTAAGACGCAATTTAATAGCATATGATCGAAGTAAGAGAGGTGAATACGCCAAGTGAAATGAAGAAATTTGTCGATTTACCTTTTGAAGTGTATAAAGATAATCCGTATTGGGTGCCTTCTTTAAAGAAAGATGAACTCGCAAGTTTTGATAAAAATAATGCAATTTTTGAGACGGTTGAAGCTAACTATTTTTTAGCTTACAAAGGAAAAGAAGTAGTTGGACGAATTGTTTCGATTATTAATTGGACCGAAGTAAAAGAAATTGGAAAGACTAAAATTCGTTTTGGTTGGTTAGTTTTTAAAGATGATATCAACATTTTAAAAGCTTTATTAACAACTGTTGAAAACATTGCTAAAAATAATAAACTGAGTTATATAGAAGGTCCGATGGGATTTTCGAATATGGATAAAGCTGGATTATTAACAGAAGGATTTGATAAAGTTGCCACTTTGATCGGTTTATATAATTACGAATATTATCCAATATATTTGCAAGAATTAGGTTATCAACCAAAAGCCGAGTGGTTAGAATATTCTATTGATATTGCGAATTTGGGCAAGGTAAAGCAAATGGATAAATTGTGTGAAATGCTCAAAAAACGTTACGAAATAGATACGTATAAATTTGATACAATTAACGAAATGTTACCTTATGTAGACGAAATGTTTGATTTGTTGAATGTGACGTATGCAGAATTGCAAAGTTTTGTTCCGATAGAAAAATTTCAGGTTGAGCATTACAAAAAGAAATATCTAAAATTTCTTCATCCCGATTTTATTTCATGTGTAAAAGATAAAAACAACAAAATGATTGCTTTTGCGATTACGATGCCTTCATTTTCAAAAGCTTTTCAGAAAACGAAAGGAAAATTGTTCCCATTTGGTTGGTGGCATTTGATGCAAGCGCAAAAAAAGAACGATCATGTCGAATTTTATTTGATTGGAATTCATCCTCATTATCAAAATAAAGGTGTTAACGCCTTGATTTTTAAAGAGCTTTATGATCGATTTATAGCGAGAGGAATTAAAACTTTAGAGACCAATCCTTTGCTAGAGGAGAATACAAAAGTGCAACAATTATGGAAAAACTTTGATCCGGTTATCCATAAACGTAGAAAAACATTTTATAAAGATATAGAAGCATAAAAAAATGGTTAGAATCTAAATTCTAACCATTTTCTATATCAATTAAGGTTGTGGCTGATAATTTTTCGCATTATCTTCAGCATCATCATCAAACTAATCTCCAAATTTTTGCTTAACAGATTCTTTGATTTGATTCTATTTTTCTTCTAAATAATTATAAATTAATGTTTAAAAAAATGAAGAATAATTTCCTTAGAAAACTGCGAAGTAAATCAAAATAATGATGATAATCACAACCACTATAAATTCAAAAATGGAAATAGTTCTTCCACCAGATTTCAAATTTCTTTTCGAATACATACCAAACCAACTTATAACCAAATAATGATCTAAATTTATGAAAAATATTATAAATCATTAGAAAACAATAAATCATAAAAAAAGACTTTGAAATATTTTTCAAAGTCTTTGCTGTTGTACGGGCGGGGAGACTCGAACTCCCACACCTTGCGGCACTAGATCCTAAGTCTAGCGTGTCTACCAATTCCACCACGCCCGCTAAAATCTCACCGATTTGGATTGCAAATATACACAAGTTTTCTTTCTAACAAAATTTCGAAATAAAATTTTTTTAATCTTTTTTTACATTCTAAATTTGTACAAAGCTTTTACAAAAATGGAAATTACAGGAAGAATTAAGAAAGTATTTGAAACTCAAAATATTACTGCAAGTTTCAAGAAAAGAGAATTTGTTGTTACAACGCAAGAACAATATCCACAAGATATTTTAATTGAGCTTACACAAGATAAGACTGATGTGTTGAATGCTTACAAACCTGGTGATGAAGTGAAAGTTTCTATCAATATTCGTGGTCGTGAGTGGATTAATCCAGAAGGAGTAGCAAGATATTTTAATACAATCCAAGCGTGGAGAATTGAGAATATGGCGAATGCAGCTGCACAAGCACCTCAAGGTTACGATAATTTTGCACCAGCGCCTCCAGTAGATACTTTTTCTAATGGAGATGATGATGATTTACCATTCTAAGGAAAAAAACATCAATTAATACTAAACGTGTTCTTTATTGGACACGTTTTTTTAATTTTATATAAATTATACACAAAACGATATGTATTGGTTAAGTTCTGATTTAATCTTTCCTGATTACGATGAAGTGAATAGCGAGGGAATTATAGCTGTTGGAGGAGATCTTTCGCCAGAACGCCTAATTTTGGCTTATCAGAAAGGAATTTTTCCTTGGTTTAATGAAGAAGATCCAATTATTTGGTGGTTTCCACAAGATCGATTTGTTTTATTTCCAGAAAATTTACATGTTTCGAAATCGATGAAGAAAGTTTTTCGAGATCAAATATTTACGTATTCAGAAAATAAAGCGTTTCGAGAAGTGATTACAAATTGTTCGCAAGCGTATAGAAAAGATCAGGACGGAACATGGATTACAAATGATATGATTGAAGCATATTGTACGTTACATGAAATGGGAATTGCTAAAAGTATCGAAGTTTGGCAAAACGACGAATTGGTTGGTGGTTTTTATGGAGTTGATATGGGCGATGTTTTTTGTGGAGAAAGTATGTTTGCGAAAGTGAGCAATGCTTCCAAAGCTGGTTTTATACAATTTGTAGCAAAATATCATAAGAAATATAAGTTGATCGATTGTCAAGTTTATACCGAACATTTAGCGAGTCTGGGTGCAATGGAAATTCCGAGTGATGTTTTTTTGGAATATTTAGAGAAATAAAAAAATCCGACAATATTAATTTTGTCGGATTTTTTAATGATTTACTAATCACTTTACTTTGTAAAATTGATTGGATATTTTAAATTTTTATATTCATTTAGATCTGCATTTAACGATCCAACTAATAAACCCGCTTTTATTTTTAGCGGAACTAAGTTATCATCGTCAGAAATCCACATCGTAACCGATTCTGATTCTTTGAAAACGCGACCAGATTGTACGTAAGGACGAATTTTTATTGCTGCAATTTTTCCGAATTTTGTTTTTAAGGTTTCACGTCCCAAAACTTTTAATCGAAACTTTAATGTTTCGTCACCAAGAAAAATATTTTCGTTCAAATAATTTCCTGTTTTAAGAGTGGAATGATTGGCATTACGTAAGCTGTAAAAAGCAGAAAGTAAATCTTGTGCATCGTACGGAATTGTTTCTGTTGTTACTTTTCCATCTCGTTTATTTTCAACTTTTGCTTTTCTATTGGCGTGATCAAAATAATAGATTTGATGACGTTTGTAACTTCCTTCTACAATATTTCGAACAAATTTTGTCGGTTTCAAATCTGTTTTATCAATATACGATTCGTAATTATCATCTACCTTAAAAAAAGCACGTACCGCACCAGTAGAAGTTCCTTTTCCTACGATGTGATAATGGCTTTTTCCGTTCAATGTAGCTTCTCTTACATCAATTGAAGCAAAACCTGCATTCAATCCAGAATAATGAACTCTAAATTTTAGATTTTCGCCAACTTTGTAGTTGTTTTGAGCATTTAAAGGCAATGCAAATGAAAGGACAATAAAAGTAAAAAATAAAATATATTTTTTCATTTTGAATTTTTGGTTTTGAGGTTAAGATTCAAATTGTTTGCCAAAAATAATAAAACGCCTTTATAAATTGATATAAAGGCGTTTTAATTTATGAGAATCTAATGATATTCTAATTTTCTTCTTTTAAGGAAGATATTTGATCTGCTTCAGTTGAAGTTTCAAAATCTGAAACATTGATAACCGAAACTATTTCTGGAACATATTTTTTGATGGTCATTTCAACACCAGACTTTAAGGTCATTTGGTTGACAGAACATGCTATACATGCACCTGTAAGGCGAACTTTTACAATATTATCTTCTACAGATACTAATTCGATATCGCCTCCATCTGAATTTAAGAATGGTCTAATTTCAGTTAAGGCCTTTTCAACTTCTGAATATTTTTCTTCTGGAGTCATGATCTTTTACTTTTTTTAATTTTTTGCCGAACAACCTGCCATCGTTGTAATACGAACGGCTTCTGTTGGAGGCAAAGTATTGTTACGTTCTACTAAACTTTGTACTGCGTTACGTGCAATTTCTTTGTAAACATTAGCTACAACAGTATCTTCTTGCATTGCAGCTGGACGACCAACGTCAGCAGCTTCGCGAATAGATTGTACAATTGGAATTTCGCCTAAGAAAGGAACACCAATTTGTTCTGCTAAGTTCTTTGCACCATTTTGTCCAAAGATATAATATTTGTTGTTAGGTAATTCTTCTGGTGTAAAATACGCCATATTTTCTACAATTCCTAAAACTGGAACATTAATCGCTTCCATTTGGAACATTCCAACTCCTTTTTTTGCATCTGCTAATGCAATATTTTGAGGCGTAGAAACTACAACAGCTCCTGTAATTGGAACTTGTTGAACGATAGATAAATGAATGTCACCTGTTCCTGGAGGTAAGTCGATTAATAAGAAATCTAATTCTCCCCAATGTGCATCACGAATCATTTGATTCAATGCTTTTGCAGCCATCGGTCCTCTCCAAACAATTGCTTGATCTGTATCAGCAAAGAATCCAATTGATAATAATTTAATTCCGTAAGCTTCTACTGGTTTTATTTTCGTTTTTCCATTAACTTCTACAGAATATGGACGAGCATCTTGACAATCGAACATAATTGGCATAGAAGGTCCGTAGATATCAGCATCTAATAAACCTACCTTGAATCCCATGTTTGCTAAACTTATTGCTAAGTTTGATGAAACAGTAGATTTACCAACACCACCTTTACCTGATGCTACAGCGATAATATTTTTAACACCTGGCAATTCAGAACCTTTGATTTCGTTCGGATTTTTTTCTTCAACTTCAACAGAAATGTTAAGTTTAAGATTTGACTCAGGTAAATTTTCTTTAAATGCATTTTTCAACGCAATTTCCAAACGCTTGCGTTCGTGCATTGCAGGCGAAGGAGAAACAATATCCAATATAATATCATTTCCCATCACTTGAGCGTTACGCATCCAATTGCGAATACCTAATTCTTCTAATACTTGATATATTTGATCTCTTGTGTAAGCCATCTTTTAATTTTAATGAGACAAAATTACGAAGAATCAAAGACTTTAAATAATCTAAAAACGTGATTTTAATTGTTTTGCTTTATAATTTGATAAATAGACTTAATTTGATGTATATTTAAACTTTAAATCTGACTATGGAAGAGCATATTATTTATCTGACGAATATAAGAAAACAGATTATTGATGAGCTTGAACAACACTCTCTAAAGCAACTACTTTATATACCTGTTGGCTATAAAAACAATTTGTTTTGGAATGCGGCTCATGTTTTGGCAACTCAGCAATTGATCCATTATTATTTAACCGATAATAGGATGTTGGTCGATATTCAGTTTATTCAGAAGTATAAAAAAGGAACAATCGGAAATACGGAAGTAACGGAAGAAGATGTGACAGAATTGAAGGAAATGTTGGAAAGTACACCAATGCAGATGTTCAAGGATTATCGTTCGGAAAAACTATCGTATTATCGCTCATATAAAACAAGTTTTGGTATGACGTTAGAATCGATTGAAGATGCAATTTTGTACAACAATATTCACGAAGCAATGCATTTGGGCTATATGATGGCGATGAAAAAGAATATTCCTTTTTAAAATCAAACAGAGAATAAAATTTAAAAATTTAGATGTTAACATACAGAGATGCTAAACGAAGCGATTTAGAAAAAATAACAGAAATTTATAATTCTACAATAGCTTCGCGATTAGTAACTGCCGATACCGAACCAGTTTCAGTTGAAAGTAAAGTAAAATGGTTCGAAGAACATTCACCTGAAAAAAGACCACTTTGGGTTGTAGAAAATGAATCGAAAGACATTGTAGGTTGGGTAAGTTTTCAATCTTTTTATGGAAGACCAGCTTATGATGCAACTGTAGAAATTAGCATTTATTTAGATGCTATGCAACGTGGAAAAGGTTTAGGAAAACAAGTGTTGGAATATAGCATTACGAAAGCACCAGAATTTGGAATCAAAACGATTTTAGGTTTTATTTTTTCGCATAATGAACCGAGCTTGAAATTATTCAAGCATTTTGGTTTCGAAGATTGGGGAAATTATCCCAATATTGCAATTTTAGACGGAATAGAAAGAAGTTTAACTATTTTAGGAAAACGAATCGCATAAAAAACCCTCACTTCATTTGAAGTGAGGGTTTTTTATTTATCAGATAAATTTTATTTACCAATACTCCAAATCAATGCTTTTTCTTTAGTTGCTCTGTAAATTGTAGCATGTTCTTCTTTCGGTTCTGGAGAATAATTCCATTGTAGATTTGGAAGTTTTTCTTGCGTCAAAATATTCTTCAAATCATCTGTATAAGGTAAAATATCACTTGCTCCAGATCCTGCAAACCATAACTTTTTTGGAGTTGAAGGAAATTTAGCTAAATCATTTTTTGAATTCAATAACATTTTGTGATCGTTCCACCAAAGTGAAGGATCAATTGCAATATAATAATCAAACATTTCTGGTTGTTTCAGAAAAGTTTCCATGATAAATAATCCAGCCAACGATTCGCCAATAATTCCTTTATTATTTTTAGTGCGATACTTTTTCGTGATTTCAGGAAATAACTCATCCTTGACAAAGCTTCTAAATTGATTAGAACCTCCCACAACATCGGCTATTTTTTTATCTTCTTCATTTTCAGTTGGTGGACTCAAATCTTTGCGACGTTGTATATTTTCTATTCCAACCAAAATAACTGGTTTTATTTTTTTCGAAGTAATCAAACTATCTAATGTGTTTGCAATATGTGGAAAATCTTCTTTTGTTCCGCCATCAGGCATATACAAAACGGATAACGAATCCTGAGAAGTCGAATATTCTTTTGGAACCCAAACATTAATAACTCGTTTTTCATTTAGAATTTTAGAATCAATTGTAAATGTTTCGTGTTTCGGGATTGGATCGTTGTAAACAGGCAGATTAGAGTTTTTGCAAGATGTAAAAAAACTAATAGAGATTACAACTAATAAGTAGTTAAAAATAGATTTCATGTATTTCATATTAAAGTATTTAGTCAAATATACAAAAATCATAAAGAGTTGATTTTCTATTTAATAAAAAAGACCACTAAAAAATTAGTAGTCTTTTTCAAATTATTTTCTAAAGAGTTTTTAATACTCTAAAAATCTCACTTTATTTTCGATTGGTTGACGAACAGCTTCTGGAGAATCTCCTTCAATTTTTCCCATATAGAAAACACCAACACATTTTTCGCCTTCTTCCATAGTTGTAAACTCATCAACATTGGCGATAATGTTTGCTGGAGAAGACCAATATGCACCAATCTTTAGCGCACTTGCCATTAACCACATATTCTGAACAGCCATAGAAGTTGCAGCTAATTCTTCCCATTCAGGATTTTTTTCTGTGTTGATAAAATTGATTAATACAATTTTATTCGACTTATCACATTTCTCAATTAATGCATTTATTTTTCTGTCGCTCAATTGATCTGTTGGCGTTCCTTGCACATAAACACGCTTTACGTATTCGCGGAAACGGTCTTTTGCAGGTCCTTCTAAAACAACAAAACGCCAAGGTTCTGTTTTTTTATGAGATGGCGCCCAATTTGCTGCCTCAAAAATTTGATTCAATTCTTCGCGCGTAATTTCTTCTTGATTGTATTGCGGAGGAAATATAGAGCGTCTATTTTTTATGATTGATAATAAATCGTTTGCATTCATGTTGTAACAATTATTAATTTTATTCTACTAATCAAGCAAATTTACATTAATTTCAATTAAACCAACGTTAAGATGAAAACATTAGATTACAACAAAATTGAGTATTACAAAAACAATAAATTCCAATTTGATATCGGAAAATATTTCAATCAATCATTAGAACTTTTCCAAAATAATTGGCAGCCATTTGTTATTTATGCTCTTGTTGCAGCTATTGTTTATATGTTTACTTCCTTCACTATAATCGGATTGCTTTTTGTGATGTATCCACTTATAATGGGATTTATGATTGGAGCAGAACGTGCCGAAAACAAAATGTCATTAGAACTAGGTGACTTTTTTGGAGGTTTCAAAAATATAGGAAGCTATTTCCTTTTAACACTTATCGTAATGGGAGTTGCAATAGTTGTAATGTTACCATACATTATTTTTTCTTTTTTACCACTTATGTTTAATGATCCCGAAAATGTAAACTCAGCATTAATGATTGGTTCATCGCTTTTTGGTATGTTATACATCTTAGTGGCGACAGTATTTTTATTGTTCTTACAAGCGTGTATTTATCTGGCTCCGTATCTTATTCATTATGGAAATATGAGCGCTATTGACGCAATGAAAACTTCTTATGCAATCGTAAAAAAGAATTTTTGGTGGATGATTCTAATAGCTATTGTTGTTAGTCTGGTTGCTTCAATAGGAGCTATTGCTTGTTATGTGGGTGTGTTAGCAACTTATCCAATTGGCTATATGATGGTTTATTTTATGTTAAAAGATATGATTTTGACAGATGATGAAAAAACAGAAATTGATCTACTTGGTACAAACCAAGAATAATATTAATTTTATCGAATGTTAGCAAAGCATTCGATTTTTACGAAAATGAATGAATTGGGAGCTGCAAAAGTTCCCTTTTTTTTTATGATCGATTTTTTGAAAGAAAATGGAGAAGTAATTCCGTTAAATGAATTACCTGATGAGATAAAATTTGAAGTAGATTCAACAAAAAAAGAATCTTTTCAGAAAGATTTTAAATTCAATAAATTCCCGATTTCCTTTGACGAATATTTGCCAAAATTCAATTATGTTCACGATAATATTTTGTTTGGAAATTCATATTTAACGAATTTAACGCTTCCAACAAAAATTGAAACTGATTTGTCTTTGAATGATATTTTTCAGTTTTCTGAAACAAAATATAAATTGAAATATAAAGACGAATTTGTTTGTTTTTCTCCCGAACGTTTTGTGAAAATTGAAGCTCAAAAAATCTTTTCAAATCCAATGAAAGGAACCATTGATGCCTCGATTCTAAATGCGAAGCAACTTATTTTGAATGATGAAAAAGAAGCTGCCGAACATGCTACAATTGTCGATTTAATTAGAAATGATTTGAGTCTTGTTTCAGAAAATGTTGAGGTAACAAATTATCGCTACATGGATGAGGTGAAGACAAATGATGCAACACTTTTGCAAGTAAGTTCTGAGATAAAAGGTGATTTGAATGATGATTATTACCAAAACTTAGGAACGATTTTCGATAAACTTTTACCTGCTGGTTCTATTTGCGGTGCGCCCAAAATTAAAACTGTCGAAATTATTTTAGAAGCCGAGAAGTATCATCGAAATTTTTATACAGGAGTTTTTGGTGTTTTTGATGGCGAAAATCTTGATAGTGCTGTGATGATTCGTTTCATCGAAAATAATCAAGGTGAATTGTTTTTCAAGAGTGGAGGAGGAATAACAGCAAAAAGTAAGGCAAAAGCAGAGTACGAAGAATTAATACAAAAAGTATATGTTCCAATTTATTGAATCGATTTGTTGTGTAAACAAACAACTTCGAAATTTAGAATTTCATCAAGCGAGATTTGATCGAACAAGAAATGATAATTTTACTGAAATCAATCCGATTTTATTAGACGAAATTATTAAGTTTCCAACAGATTTAACGGTTGAAAAATATAAAGTTAGAATTGTATATGATCGAGAAATTCAATCGGTAGAATTTCAACCGTATCAAATCAAACCAATTGAAAGTATTCAACTTTTTGAGATCGAAAATAAAATTGATTATTCCTACAAATATTTAGATCGTTGGTTTTTTGATGAGTATTTAAAAGAATCGAAAACAGATGATTTGGTCTTGGTAAAATCAAATTATATTACAGATTGTATTTATTCGAATATTGTTTTTTTTGACGGTTCTCAATGGATCACGCCACGAACTTTTCTATTGAAAGGAACAATGCGAGAAGTTTTGTTACAATCAAGCGAGATCATTCAGAAAAATATAAAAGTTTCAGATTTAGTTAATTTTAAATCATTCAAACGAATCAATGCGATGATGAATTTAGACGAAAGCCAAGAATTGGATATTTCGTTGTTAATTCAATAACTCTATAAAATTGATAGAGTATTAATTGCATTTTCATTTTTTAACATTACCTTTGCATAACTTATCAAGAAAGGTGGAGGGATTGGCCCTGTGAAACCTTAGCAACCAGATGACTTATAATCTAAGGTGCTAAATCCAACCTATTAGAGGGAAAGATGAGTAAAAGTATTTCACTTTAATCTGTTGGTTTCTTGAAAGTTTTATGAAAATTAAAAATGAAAAGAAACAAATTTTTACTTGCTTCATTCGCATTTATTTGCGCAGCTACACTTTTCGCTCAAGAAGTTGAAAAGGAGGAAACAAACCTTAACGAAGTTATTTTAATTGGTGGTCGTACATCAGAAAGAACGGTGGTTAATTCGTCTGTTCCTGTCGATATTATTGATGTTGAGAAATTAAAAACGTCTTCTCCTCAATTGAGTGTGAATGATATTTTGAATGTGGTTATTCCTTCTTTTAATTCTGTTCGTCAATCATCTGCAGATGGAACGGAGCATATCGATCCTGTAACATTGCGTGGAATGGGACCAGATCAGGTTTTGGTTTTGATTAATGGAAAACGTCGTCACACAACTTCCTTAGTGAATTATCAAAATACAGTAGGAAATGGTTCTGTTGGAACAGATTTAGGCGCAATTCCGATTTCTGCAATTGATAAAATTGAAGTTTTACGTGATGGTGCGGCTGCGCAATATGGTTCTGATGCGATTTCGGGAGTTGTAAATATTGTTTTGAAATCTAAACCAGGTGGAGACGCTTCTTTGACGTATGGTCAGACCTCTCGAAATGATGGAGAAACGTATAATTTTAACGGAAGTTATGCAACGAAATTAGGACAATCAGGCTCAATTGTTTTTTCGGCAGTTGTAAGTGAGCGTAAGAAAACAAATCGTTCAAAAGATCATAATTTAGATATTTTTGGAGATAATTTTGCATACGATTTTGCAGATGATCCAGATGCAGCAAGAGCTGCAGATGACGCTAAAATTGCTTCTTTAGGACTTACGAGAAAAGATTTTAGATTTCAAATTGGAGATGCGGCAATCAAAAATCAACAATTTTTTATAAATGCTGAAACGGCGATTAATGATCGATTAGATTTTTATTCATTTGGAGGCGTTTCGTTGCGCCAAGGTAATGGATTTGGTTTTAGAAGATTACCAAGCGAATTGTCGGAAGATGCGTTAAAAATTTATCCAAATGGTTTTCAAGCAACGTTAAAATCTAATATAAATGATTATTCAAATTCGACAGGATTGCGTTATTCATATGATGGATGGAAAGTTGACTTGAGCAATACTTTTGGTTTAAATTCATTCAAATATGATTTAGAAAATTCAATTAATCAATCTTTGGGCTTAAATTCTCCAACCGATTTTTACGCAGGGAAACATCAATTTTTGCAAAATACAGTCAATTTAGATTTTTCAAAACGAATCAACCAAAATGTTAGTTTAGCGTTTGGTGGAGAATATCGTTTTGAACAATATAAAATAGAAGCTGGAGATGAAGCTTCTTACGCAGGTTCTGGATCTGAATCTTTTGTAGGATTTTCTCAATTAAATGCTGTAAAAGGTGATCGTCACTCAGTTGCGGTTTATGTAGATGGAGAATTGAAATTTGGAGATTTTATGGCTGATTTAGCTGGACGATTTGAAAATTACTCAGATTTTGGAAGTACAGTCAACGGAAAATTAGCGATGCGATATGAATACGCAAAAGGATATTCGGTTCGTGGAGCGATTTCGACAGGATTTAGAGCACCTTCTTTACAACAAAAATATTTCAGTAATTCGTATACCGATTTATTCTTGAATGATAATGGAGATCAAGTTTTGGTTACAAAAGGAATTATCCAAAATGAGTCTGAATTGTCGAGAGAAATTGGTTTGGATAAATTGAAAGAAGAAAAATCAATCAATGCAAGTTTAGGTTTAACATTTCGTCCGACTTCAAAATTATTCATCACATTGGATGGATATTTTATAAAAGTTGATGACCGAATTGTCTTAACTTCTGATATCACAGATCCTGCTTTAGAAAAATATAATGTAGCGACAGCGCGTATTTTTACGAATGCAATTGATACAGAAACCAAAGGTTTGGATTTAGTGATTTCCTATGATACACGTTTAGGTCGAGGAAAATTGAATGCAAGTTTATCAGGAAATATCAATGAAACAAAGATTGTCGGTTATCATTTTCCAACAGCTTTAACAATTCCAACGGAAGAATTTTTTGGCTCTGATCAAGTCAATATTATCGAATCATTAAGTCCAAAAACAAAAGTAACTTTAGGATTGAATTATGCAATTTCTGGATTCAATTTTATGGTGCGTAACACGTATTTCGGAAAAGTGACAAAAGATGGATATCCTTGGGGAAGTATCCAAGAACACACGGGAAAAGTGGTGACGGATGCTTCGATTGGTTATGATATTACAAAGAATTTCAACTTTACAATTGGTGCAAATAATTTGTTTGATGTTTTCCCAGACAAGCAAGTTTACGAGAATTCTTATTATGGAGTTTTTCCGTATGCGCCAGTGCAAATGGGGATGACAGGAGCGTATTATTTTGCGCGTGCAAGTTTTAAATTTTAATCAATAATAAAATATTCTAAGTGTCAATTTTAATGTAAATTCAAACATTCAATTGGCACTTTTTTGTGTATGGCACATTCAAAAATTGGTTGGAAAACCGCAGCAGCATTAGTGATTTCGAATATGATCGGAACAGGTGTTTTTACCAGTTTGGGTTATCAAATTTCTGATCTAAAAAATACAACTTCTATCTTATTATTGTGGGCAATAGGAGGATTGTTAGCGTTGATTGGCGCATTTATTTATTCGGAGTTAGCTTCAAAATTTAAACAATCAGGAGGAGATTATATTTACTTATCTCGCACATTTCATCCTGTTTTTGGTTATTTATCAAGTTGGATTTCTTTATTCGTTGGTTTCTCAGCGCCGATTTCTTTAGCGGCTTTGGCAATGGGAAAATACTTGAATGTTTTCGGGTTTGATTTAGGAAAAGAATTTGCAATAGCCATGATTTTGATTGTTGCCGTTTTTCAATCATTCAGTCTAAATTTGAGTAGTAAATTTCAGAATATTTTTACTATTCTAAAAGTTGTATTTATTGTTGTTTTAATTGTTTTAGGTTTTTATTTTGCTCCAGCAGTTGAGCCAAATGCGGTAGTTTTTGATTCGACTTGGAAAAATGAATTGTTACTTCCTGCATTTGCGACGTCTTTGGTTTATGTTACTTTTGCTTATACAGGTTGGAATTCGGCTTCATACATCGTAGAAGAAATTGAGCAACCAAAACAAAACTTACCAAAAGCACTATTTATAGGCGTTATTTTTGTCACGATTTCTTATGTTTTGCTAAATTATGTTTTCTTGAAACATGCATCAGCAGGAACTTTGGCTGGACAAGAAAATGTTGCAAATATTTCGTTCGGTAATCTGCTTGGAAATAATGGAAAATGGGTGAGTTGCTTTATTGCTTTACAATTAATTGCGACGATTAGCGGTTATTTGTGGATTGGTTCTCGTTTGACGCAAGCCACAGCGCGCGAAAATAAATTGTGGAATTTTATGGCGAAAGAGAACAAAAATAGAATTCCAGTTCGTGCAATTTGGGTGCATACAGCAATTAGTATTTTGCTAATTTTTTCAGGAGATTTTGAAGTGATTTTTACCTATACATCGTTTGTTTTACAAATATTAGCAACATTAGCAGTTTGTACAGCTTTCTTTATCAAACAAGATCAATTAACTATTATCAAAAGTAAATTCTTTTATATCTTGCCTGCTATATTTTTAGCATTTAGTTTATATATCTGTTATTTCGTTTTGATGCAAAAACCAAAAGAAAGTTTATTTGGTTTAGGTATTATTGCATTAGGAATTGTATTATTCTATTTTGATAAAAGAATTGAGAAAGAGAATTAATCACAAAACCACTCAAATTTGAGTGGGTTTTTATTTTTTAATCTTTTATTCCGTTAAAAATATATTGTAAAATAGGGTTGATTTCTGGATTTTCAAGATGTTTTTTGAAAATTTTGGTATGATATTTTGGTTTATTAATCATTTTACGTTCAACTAATTCGTCAATTGTATCAATGTATTCAACTGAAGTTTTTCCAATCAATAAATTATCCAAAGAACGTCCTTGATCGACATAATTCAAAATTGTTTTCAAACCTTTCAAGTAAAGTGCATCTTTTGTAAAACCACCACCACGATAAACGCGAGTTGTCAGATAAAATGCATCTTCTGGTTGCATTTTGTATTCTTCCATCAAGGTCATAAATGTTTCGTTGAATGATTTTCCATTTGTCAACATATGAACTGCCATAACGCGTAAACCAAGTTCTCTTAGTCGGCTATGATTAATAGAATCAGAATAATATTCACTTAAAATCGCTAAACCTTCTTGCGTTAATGTATTTACAGGTAAACCAATACTAAAGATTTTTAATGGTTGATCCAACGCATTCATGGTTGTCACCATGTGAACTCCAATTTCGTGCTCAATTAAACCATTTGTAAAACGTTTGTCAAACTTAACGCCACGTTTAATCACAACTTTTCTCTTGCTATTGATTACAAGTGCTTTTGATGCGATATCATCCGAAACTTCGATGTCAAATTTGAAACCATAATCATTCGTAGCATTTCTAAAAAGATTAACCACTTCTTCCTCTGTATAATTTCCTTGTTTATCCATTCTAAATTCAGGACAATAAAGGATAAAGTTCGCGTTTTCGATATCTTTTTTGGATGGTTCGCCAAAGTAACGCAACGAATTGTATAAAAATTTATCCGTACCAAGATTGGCTAATAAATCGACCTTATCAAAATAAGCGTTAATCGTGTTAACATACATATTTTGAATACTAATATCATTGATTTTTTCGACTTTAATATTCGATAATTTTCGTTTAAATTCGAATGGATCAATGTTAAGCGGATTGTATTTAAATTGTGGTTCGTATGTATATTTTGAAGCTAAAAATTTCTTCTTTTCAAATTCTAAATTGATCGGATTGATAACACTTAACAATTCAAAATTCTGAACCAATTGGCACAATTGTTTATCAATTTTAACCAAGTCAGATTCTAATTCATTGTGCAAAATATTTACTTGCTTAGAACCTACTTTGTACGTTGTTTCCGTTTTTACAAACTCATAAGCGTGGTTAAGAATCGCTGATTTAAAACCTTCTTTAATTTGGTTAATAATTTCTGGAAAAGATTCTCCTGTTAATTCATCACAATAAATTTTTGAAACTTCTGTCGCTAAAACCAACGTATTTTTGAATCGATTTGTAACAAATTCTAACAAATAACCGCGTCCATAAAATACATCGTTAATCGCTGAATAATTGTGAATATTTTCTAACTCAATATTCGCCAATTCATCGCGCCAACTTTCTACATAGTTTCCGTAACGTTCGTTGTCAATTCGCTCCGCACCAATGTTGAAGACAGGAACCGGACGATCCCAACGTTTCCAATTGTACGAATGAATATCATAAACCAAACATGACTTAAATTTAGTTTCAAGCTTGTTGATTAAAGCTTCTAAAACTTCATAAAAAGCGTGATGTTTTGCAATACTTTTTTGTTTTTGAGAAACCGACAAAGGCTCTTTCCAAACCTGTTTTCCCCAAGCTTCTTCGTACACAGCAGTTTCTGGACCACGATTTAGATCGTATTCAAATCGAGAATCACAACCTTGAATTAAGATTGGAAAAGTTTCTACAAACTCAGCAGTATGCGGATCTTCCTCGTACCAACGTTCATAATTGCTTAATAAACATTTTTCGCGAATATCTTCGCGCATTTGTCCACCATCATGAATGGCAGCACAAACGTAAGGAATGTATTCGTCGATTTTTATTTTGAATGATTCGTCTTCTGCATAAGCTTCAAATACAATTTCGTTCTCAATATTCTCTAAAATTTGCTGTATACTTATGGATTTCATGCTTTAAATTCTTTATATTTCTCCAATAACATCGACACGATTTGTTTCTGAATTTCGTTGTTATTGTTTACATTATTGTGAGGAACAATTCCTCCAGGACTTACTACATTTAGCTCAACCATTTTTCCGTTAATCAAATCGATACCACAAAAATAAATTCCATCTTCATTTAATTGTTTTCCTATTTTACGGCACAATTCTAACTCATGTTCACTCATTTCGTGTCTAATCGCAGAACCACCAGCCGAAATATTAGAACGATGATCGCCTTCTGCAGGAACACGCATAATTGCACCAATCGGTTCACCATTAATCACAATGGCGCGAACATCACCTTTTTCTGCACCTTCTATATAATTTTGACAAATAATAGGCTGAGAATATCCGGTATGATTGATATAAAAATCGCAAATCGAGCTTAAGTTACCAATATTTTTTCGTTCGAAAAGTATAACACCTTTACCACCCATTCCGTCTAAAGGTTTGATGATAAATTTCTCGAAATTATTTTCTTCTACAAACGATTTTATCAAATCAATATCTTTTGTAATAAGTGTTTGAGGAACAATTGTTTCTAGACCATCATCAAAAGAAGCGGCGTATATTTTATTATTTGCTTTACGTAATCCCGAAATTTTATTCACGAAGAAAACTTTATCTTCGATTAATTCTAACATATTCAACAAAAGCGGATCAATTGGTGGATCGGCTCTCATAAAAATTATGTCAAATTCGGTCAAATCTTTTATACTACTTTCAAATTTCATGGTGTGATAAAATTCAACACAATCATTTGTTTCTGTAGTTATCATCTTTTTGCAGTTTCCTACAACTTTGCCTTTGGCAATAGAGATATCTTTTTTTGTTAAATAGGATACTTCAAATCCACGATCTACGCATTCTTTAATAATTCGCATAGTGGTGTCTTTTCCTGGTTCAACCTTGTCCCAAGGATACATTACGAAGCATATTTTCATATAAATAAAAAGGGTATTAAAATCAATGCAATAATAACTAAAAGTTTGATACAAAAAATGATCTATAAAAAATTATAGAATATTTATTTTTATTCTATGAAAGATATTGATTTCTAATGATTAATAAAAGAAAATGGTGATTGATTTTTTAATTTCAATCACCATTTGGTTGGTAAACTATAAACTATTTATTTCTTAAACGATCAATTGTTTCTTGAACTTTAGGATCATCAGCTTTTACGCTGTAATAATCTGCAATTTTTCCATTTTGATCAAGAACCAAATATCTTGGTATCCAATTTAAATCAATCCCTGTGCCAAAATTGCCTTTCCAGTTGTTTCCTAAGTAAAAGTGTTGACCTTCAATCTGATATTTTTTAATACCATTTTTCCAAGCTTCCTCATTCTTGTCCATTGAAAGGTAAACAAAGGTTACGTCAGGATTTTTTTCGTGCAAAGATTTCAAAGCTGGCATGTTTTTGATACAATCTCCACACCAAGTTGCCCATAAATCCAACAAGACAATTTTTCCTTTATAGTTCGAAAAAACTTTTTCGATGGTTGCCGAATTTCCTTCTAAATCAACTACGCTATCTTGCAAAGCTGTTGCGGGAAATTCAGTTTTCATCACTGACGGAATTTTTTGCGAAAATGCATTAATTCCGACAAATAATATTAAAACGCTAATTATTTTTCTCATGATAAATTTTTATCGATTTCATGTATTTACAAAATCTATACCAATTCAGTAGACTTTAAAGCAAAGGTAAATATTTATTTCTAATCATTGCAAAAAGATGTAATTTTGTTTCATGCAAAAATATCTGATTATTGGGCTTGGTAATATTGGTGCTCAATACGAAAATACTCGTCATAATATTGGTTTCAAGGTTGTTGAAGAAGTTGCTAAAAAAGTTGATGCTAAATTTTCACCATCAAATTTTGGTGAAGTAGCACAGTTTAAATATAAAGCGCGTCCAGTTACGTTGTTAAAACCAAATACATACATGAATTTGAGTGGAGATGCGGTTCGTTTTTGGATGAAAAAAGAAAATATTTCGTTAGAAAATATTTTTGTCATTACAGATGATTTGAACTTGCCTTTCGGAACAATTCGTATGCGTGGAAAAGGTAGCGATGGTGGACACAATGGTTTGAAGGATATTCAAAATAAAGTTGGCGGACAAAATTATGCGCGATTACGCTTTGGTGTAGGAAATGAGTTTTCGGAAGGTAAACAAGTGGATTATGTGTTAGGCGATTGGTCGGCAGAAGAAAATGAAAAAATGAATGAACGATTGAATTTGGCTGCTGATGCAGTTTTGTCGTTTATTTTTCAAGGATTAGGTAATACAATGAATCAATATAATGGTAAATAAAATTTTAGGAGTTGCAATGATTGCAGGAACACTTTTTTTAGGTTCTTGTGCAAGCAATTCGTCAAGTTTAGAAGGAAAAGAAGCGAAAATAGAAGAAATAACTTCGACATTAGATAATGTAAATGAAATTAATTTCAAGAGTAAAAAGAATGTTTTGTTAGACGTTCGTACACCTAAAGAGTTTGCTGAAGGTCATGTTCCTGGAGCGGTAAATATAGACGTGAAAAATCCAAATTTCGAAGAAGAAATTCAGAAATTAGATACAAAAAAGAATTATTTCATTTATTGCAAATCTGGTGTTAGAGCAAAATTAGCAACAGAAAAAATGCAAGAAAAAGGTTTCAAAAATGCCAAGAATTTCAAAGATGGAATGTCAACGTACAAAGGAACTGTAACAAAATAATGGAAGGATTTCGTCCCGAAATATTAAAAGAAATTGTCACAACTAAAATGCCTTTCGGTAAATACGAAGGGCGATTGTTGTGCGATTTACCTGTTTCTTATTTGGAATGGTTTGTTGATAAAGGTGGTTTTCCGAAAGGGAAATTAGGAATTCTTTTATCCACTGTTTATGAAATAAAATTAAATGGTTTAGAAGATATTATCTACGAATTGAAACGTCAATTTGGTTAAACTTCCCATTCATAAAAATTTGCATCATCACGCAATTGAAATCCAGCACTTGGATATAATGAATTTCCAATATCATTCGTAACACTTGTTTCTAACAACATTGCACAAGCATCTGTTTTGCGACACAGATTTTTTGCTTCTTCTATCAATTCTCTTGAAAAACCTTGTCCGCGAAATTCTGGTGAAACAAATAAATCATTCAAAATCCAGAAACGTTTCATTCGAGTAGATGAAAATGAAGGAAATAATTGTACGAAACCAACTGCTTTTTCGTCTTTGTTATAAGCTAAAAAGATAACCGATTCGTCATTTACAATTCTTGCTTCTAGAAATTTTTCCGCTGCTTTTACATCAGATTCCTTATCATAAAATTGACGATACGCATCAAATAAATGAACTAATTCTTCTAAATTATTTATAGTAGCTTGTTTTGTCATGGTGTTGAATTAAATTATTGTTGGAGTCAAAAATTATTGCATTTATTTTGAAGACTTTTTTATTTCCAAAATCAAAAATATAGAAGTAAGATCCCATCTCAGCACTAATAAAAGAATCTTGTAAAGATTGCAAATATTCAATATTCCCATTTAAATAATTTTCTAATATGAAGTCAAATTCTTTGAAATTTGTTAATTCAATATTAGAAGTTTCAAATTTTTTTCGATTATATTTTTCTGTTTTAATGTATGTTTTTTCTTTTGTTGAATAATTATAGGTAAGACTTTTAAATCCATTTACCTTTTTTTTAACTACATTATTATAAAATGAACGAATATAAATTATATTTTGATATTTACTTGATGCGTTTTTTTCAAATGAATTTGTATTGAGTTTATAAAAATTATAATATAATTTATCTTGAGTTTGACAAGATGATAAAAATATGAGTAATAAAATCGAAATGAATTTAGACATATAGTTTTATACCAAATTACTAAAATTAATCCAAATCATAATCTTCAAATTTCCAAATTAAAATCATCCATACAAATTACTTCCATCCAAATATTCCCAAACTTTTGGAGGTAACATAGGTTTTATATTTTTTTCATCTTTTATTGCATTTCGAATAAATGTAGAAGAAATTTCCATCAAAGGCGCTTCAACCATTTCTACATTATCCAAATTTTCTTTTTGCGAATAACCAGGACGCGGATAAACATACAATTGATAATCGCGCATTAAAATCTCAGCGTTTTTCCATTTCGAAATTCCATCCAAATTATCAGAACCCATAATCAACGCAAAGTCATGCTCAGGAAATTTTTCGTTCAGATGAATTAAGGTATCAATCGTGTAAGAAGGTTTCGGTAACGTAAATTCGATGTTAGAAGCACGAAGATTAGGATAATCTTTAATCGCTAATTCTACCATTTCTAATCGATCATATTCATTTGCTAAAGAACTTTTTTTCTTCAATGGATTTTGAGGCGAAACCACAAACCAAACCTGATCTAAATCGGTGAATTGTTGAAAATGATTGGCAATAATTAAATGTCCGACATGAATAGGATTGAATGATCCAAAATATAAACCGACCTTCATAAAATTGATTTTTTAGAAAAACAAAAATACGATAATTGTAGAATAAAAAAATCCAGCCGGAGCTGGATTATATGTTTAGAATTTTACTAATTCTTTATATAGTTTGTGCGTTGGAAGTCCCATTACATTGAAATAACTTCCATTCATATTCTCCACACCAATGTAACCAATCCATTCCTGAACTCCATAAGCGCCCGCTTTATCGAAAGGTTTGTAATTATCAATGTAGAAATAAATTTCTTCATCTGTTAAATCTGCGAAAGTAACTTGCGTTTCGTCTGAAAAAGTAACTTCTTTTTCTAAAGAACGAATTGTAACTGATGTATAAACAGAATGTGTTTTTCCGCTTAATTTTTTAATCATTTCGTACGCTTCTTCTCTATTCGAAGCTTTTTCTAACGAATCATCATCCACCCAAACAGTTGTATCCGACGTAATAATCAAATCATTTGGTTGAATATCTGTATAAGCTTTTGCTTTTTTAGCGGAAAGATATTCGGTGATTTGTTCTTTCTTGAATTCGTTGCGATCAAATGTTTCGTCAATATCCAATGAAATTGTCGAAAATTGCAATCCTAATCCAGCTAAAAGTTCTTTTCTTCTTGGCGATTGTGATGCCAAAATGATATTGGTATCTTTTAGTTTTTCTGTTAATAACATTTCAAATTCTTTTATACAGAAGCAATTTCTTCTGCATTATACCACTTGTTTTGAACTTTCAAAATTTGTTCTAATAAATCGCGAACGCAACCTTTCCCTCCATTTTCTGGCGAAATATATTCTGAAGCTTTGCGTACATCCATACAAGCATCGTTAGGACAAGCTGATAATCCAACTAAATTCATCACAGCTAAATCTGGATAATCATCGCCCATATAAGCAATTTCATCAGGATCTAATCCATAAGAAAAAAGTAAATCTTCGAAAGCTTCTACTTTATCACGTTTGTTTACATAAATATCAGTTAAGCCTAAATATTTTAAACGATTTACAACAGCTTCATCTCTTCCGCCTGTAATCACCGCAATACGAATTCCTTGTTTGATGGCTAATTGCATCGCATAACCATCACGCGTATTCATTGTTCTCACCATTTCGCCAGTTGGTAATAAAATTAAATTTCCATCTGTCAAAACTCCATCTACATCTAAAATAACGGTTTTAATGTTATTTAGTTTTTCTTTATAACTTATCATTTTTCGTAAACTCGTTTGATTGAATCTGTCAATATTTGGTAAATCTGTAATAATCTCGAATCATCTTGTAAGGCCTCTAAATGACGATCAATAATGACTTGATCTCCGCGTTTTGCTGGTCCAGTTTGTGCATCTTTTGGATTCATTTCAATTACTTTGTTGGCAGTTTCTTGGATTAGCGGCAACAAAACATCGAACGGTACATTATTCTGTTCGCATATATTTCCAGCGATGTAATATAAATGATTCACAAAATTATTTGCCCAAACACCTGTCATATGTACTTGCATTCTGCTCGCAAAATTTAATTCATGAACTTCATTGGAAATACGATTTCCTAAATCGTTCAATGTTTTTAAATCTTCAGGATTTTCGGCTTCGATAAAAAATGGAATATTATCATAACGCATCGTTCTTTCTTTCGAGAAAGTTTGCAACGGATAAAAAACACCTTTACGATAATCTCCTTTCAACACAGACATTGGCGACGAACCTGATGTATGCACGACTAATACATCATCGTATGGGATATAATGCGAAAATTCTTCAATACCAGAATCCGCACTTGCGATAATGTAAACATCTGCTTTCTCAATTTCAGATATTTTATCAGTGTACGAAATTCTATTTGCTTCGCCTATTTCTCTGGCATGCTCTAATGTTCTATTGAATATTTGTCGAACATTGCAAGTGTTTTCGATTAATGCACGAGTTAAATGAAATGCAACATTACCTGCGCCTAATATGACAATTGAACTCAATGTTTTAGCAATTTTTGAATTAATATTAATTGAATGATAAAAGTAAGTTTTTCAGTTGAGGAAATAAAATTTTAAAAAAAATTATAATTGTTGTAACAATTTTTTAATTCTTGCGTCTTATTAGGAAAATGTTATCGTTCAATGTGTTTACGTATTTATCGCTCACGTTATAAATATTTTCCATTTTCTGTAACAGAATAAATTTAAAAACGTCTAATTAGGTAAAAGTTCGGATCATTATAACTTTGTATTATGTAAAACATATTACTATGCAAAATATCAACTATGAAATTAAATAAAATTACTTTAGCTATTCTTTTCTCCGTTTGTTCTATTTACGGATTTGCGCAGGAGCATCATCCTGTGAAGGGAAAGATTGAAAATGCAAAAAATGAAGCTGTAGCTATGGCTGCAATTCAGATTTTTAAAGCTGATTCAAAAGAATTATTTGATGAAGTTTATGCTAATGAAGATGGAACATTTGAAATTCCAGATTTAGAAGACGGAAATTATCGTTTGGTAATTACAGAATTTGGCTACCAACAATCTGTGACAATAGCAGAAGTAAAAGGAGGTGAATTAAATTTAGGAAATATTGTTTTACAAGCTTCATCTACTGAGACAGTAGAATTAAAAGGTGCTTTTGTACGTGCAGAAGTTTCGCAATATCGCAACGAAATTGACAAACGTGTTGTAGAAGTAGGAAATGATTTAGTGTCTGCTGGAGCGAACGCAGCTGCTGTTCTTAATAACATTCCGTCTGTTAATGTGGATCAACAAACAGGTGAGTTATCTCTAAGAGGAAACGAAAATGTAAAAATTTATATCGACGGTAAACCTTCTTCTTTATCAGCTTCGGAAGTATTAAAACAAATTCCTTCTAATCAAATAAAAAGTGTAGAAATTATAACCAATCCTTCTGCAAAATATGAAGCAGACGGGAAATCTGGAATCATTAATATTGTCATGATAAAAGGTCAGAAAAAAGGATATAATGTTACGTTAAATACAGGTTATGAACAAGGTAAAAAAAGTCGTTTCAATAATTCATTAACTGCAAATGTAAATATAGGTTCATTTAACTTTTTTGGAAATTATAGCTACAACAAACGTCCAAGCGAATTTCATGGATACTTAGATAATTATGATTCTAAACGTTGGCAAGCGATCGATATTTTGAATAAAGATGAAAGTCAAGCAGCTAAATTCGGATTTGACTGGTTTATTGATGATAAAACAGCTTTAACAGTTTATACCAATCAATGGTTTGGAAAAGGACATGGTGAAATTGGTTCGGACATTATAAAAACAGATGTCAATACTCTTCACCCAAATAATTCTGATTTTCATGTAGATTGGAAAAGTCAAGACTATAGTTTAAACTTTAAACGTGATTTCGATAAAAAAGACCACAACATTGTTTTAGATGCATTTTTCTCTCAAGCGACAAATACGGATTGGCGAAATATGCACAATACTTATCCTGAAACAGAAAATTATTACGAAGATCGTGATTCTAAAACGGATAATGTTCGTGTTAATTTAGATTATACAAATCAAATAAAAGATGGCGGAAAAATAGAAGCAGGATTGCAATTTCGTCGCGAAAAAAATAACAATACGTTGCTAACTGATAGACGAATTGATATCGAAAACAGCTTAATTGACCCTAGTACAGATTTTGATTTCACGAGAGATTTCCTTTCTGCATATGTAAATTATGGTCAAAAATTCGGGAAATTTGGTATGCAATTAGGATTACGAGCAGAACAATATAAAGACAAAGGAAATTATTTTTACAATCAAGAAACGAAGAATATTGATAAAGATAAATTAGATTTCTTTCCATCTGCATTCTTAACATACGATGTATCAGAAAAAGGACAAGTTTCGTTGAATTATAGCCGTCGAATAGATCGTCCAGGAATCAGACAATTATCTCCAGTAGCAGAATGGTCAACTCCATTAATGTCAAGCATTGGAAATCCAGAATTAAAACCTGAATACACAGATAATTTTGAAGTTGGGTATTTACAACGAATTGGTAAAAATTCTATTTCGGCTAATGTATTTTACAGACATGTACAAGATAATATTTTCCGTAGTGTATTGGTTGATGATACAAATTCAGAAAAATTCATCCAATTATATGAAAACTACGATAAAGTAAATGCATATGGTTTCGAATTAGCGTTTAATCTTGTTCCAAGAAAATGGTGGTCATCAAATATTAGTGGAGATTTTACACACAATACAATGGTTGTTGCCAGAATGGATGAATTTAAAAATCCATACACAGCAGAAATAGACGCTAATCGTTTGACAGCTCGTATGAACAACACATTCAAAGTAACGAAATCAATTAGTTTACAACATTTCTTTATGTACTCAGGTAAATACCGTTTTGTACAAGGAGAAATGCAAGATATGTGGCGTATGGATTTAGGTGCACGTTACACATTTATGGGTGGTAAAGCTGCTTTAAGTGCTCGTGTAAGTGATATTTTCAGAACATTTTACGGACGTTTAGAAATGTACGATCCTGCAAGAGGTTACGGCAATTTCCGTTGGGAAGCTCAAACATTAAATATTGGTTTTACGTATAATTTCGGTGGAAAAGTGCGTTCTCGTGCAGAAGCTCAGAGAAATAAAACAGAAAATCAAGGTGGTGGAGTAGGGTTCTAATCAACAAGTACATTCCTCATTTATATATTTTTATAACTAAAAAAGCGTTCTAAATTAATTTTAGAACGCTTCTTTTATATCATTAATAGTTTATTTATTGAACTTCTTTCTTAAATAACTTATTTAAGGTTACGGCAATTGCACCGTCTCCCGTTACATTACCTGCAGTACCAAAGCTGTCCATTGCAATATAAAGTGCAATCATTAATGCTTGATTTTCTGCATCAAATCCTAACATCGAAGCGATAATTCCTATTGCTGCCATAATTGCTCCACCAGGTACTCCAGGCGCTGCGACCATTGCGACACCAAGCATCATCATAAATCCAAAAAATTGAATAAAATCGATTTCCATTCCTTGAATTAGCATTAATGCTATACAACAACAAACGATTTTTAACATCGAACCAGATAAATGAATTGTCGCACACAACGGCACTGCGAAATTGGCAATTTCGTCGCGAACTCCAATTTTCTTTACTTGCGCAATTGTTACAGGAATTGTAGCCGCAGAAGATTGTGTTCCTAAGGCTGTGAAATACGCTGGTAACATCAATTTCAACATAGTGAAAGGATTCTTTTTTGCGATAATTCCGGCAATTGTAAATTGAAGCACTAACAAGAAAACATGTAGCACGAAAATTACACCAATTATTTTCAAAAATACATTCATAATTGTTACCACTTGCCCTGAATATGACATGTTCAAGAAGATTCCGAAAATGAATATTGGTAATAATGGAATGATTAAATTTTGAATTAAATACGTAATAATTGATTCGAAATCATCTGCAAATTTCCCAAAAGTTGAATCTTTTAATCGTGATAATCCGATTCCGAAAAGAAATGAAAAAACTAAACCTGGCATTACACCAAATAATGGAGGAAATTCTATCGAAAAGTACGGTGCAAATTCTTTTGCTTTTTCGGCTAAATTAATTTGACCAGTTTGATGTTCTAATAAACTTGGAAATACAGACATACTTACAGAATAGCCTAATAATCCTGAAAAAATAGTTGATCCGTAAGCGATTAAAACAGTTGCTAATAATAATTTTCCGGCTGTTTGTCCTAATCTTCCAATCGATGGAATGATTAATCCGACAATAATCAATGGAATTAAAAAGTTAAGTAATTCGCTAAAAAAATCATTGAAAGTCATAAAAATACGACCAACAGCTTCTGGGATAATTCCACCGAGTACAATTCCGAGTACAATGGCTAGAATAACTTTTACGAGTAAATTGTCTTTAAGTTTGTGCATAGTCAAATTTAGAAAAAATCCGTTCAATTCAAGGTTTTAATTCTAAATGTTGATAAAAAGAAAAAAGCGATACTAAAATTTAGCATCGCTTTTTGGTATATAATTTTTGATAAAATTATTTTTTAGGTAAACGTACAATTCGGCTCGCATCGTTCGTATAAGCTTTACTTCCGCTTATTTTTTTGTAAGCAAATTTTGACGCCAAACGTGTGTTTTCTGTCGTAATATTGTTGGTAACATCACCTTTATTATTCATTCTGTCCACAATATCATACGTTACATCGTAACCTAATTGCTCGTAACGCGTCGGAAATTCACAATAAACTTCTTTGAAATCTTTGATCACACTTTGCACTTCCGTATCTCTTGTATTGATTAAACGCGCAGTACTAAACACAAAACCAAATTCGCGGAATGCATCGATATTTTTTGCATTATCTGCGTTATAAACATCATAAACCGAAACCGATTTTATTCCGTAAGCTTTGATATTGTCTTTGTTAAATGTTTTTAATTTATCTAAATATTGTTTTCCTAAATTATCATCATCACCAACTAAAACCGTAATAATTGGCGTATAATAATCTTCGCCGTTCACTTTATCGTGTGGTTGAACAATTTTTGCAGCACTATCTACAATGACAACATTTGCTTTCAATTGTTTTTCCAATTGCTTTTTCGTGTAATTTGCTAACTCTTGATCGTCACGATTTGTCAACAAATAAACTTGTTCTCCACCAAAGTTTTTCCCAATTTCTTCGATAATTTGATCTGCGATTACTTCATCTTTTGGATTAGAAATCAATAAATCATTGAAAGAATTTAACGAATCGTCATTTGCATAAGGCGAAATCACCGCGATACCAGAATTGCTGAAGAAATTCGCTACTTCCGTAACATCAGACGTGTTTAAAGGTCCTATAACAGCATCCGTTTTACTAAAATCTGTTGTTGATAAAATATCTTGTAAGTTTCCGCTTTTCGTATCGATCACTTTTACATTTACATTTTTACCTTTTTTTGCTAAACGAGTCAACGCCAATTTAGCTCCAGTAAAAAATTGCATCGCTTGTGAATTTTTCAATTGCGGATTATTTGCAACATCAAAAGGTAGCATAATCGCAACATTAATTTCGTTGTCGTTCGCACGTTTCAGCTTTCCTGCAGTTCCGTATTTGATGATTTTAGCATTTTTTTGCAATGGAATTTTAAGTGTCATTCCAGCTTTTAAACCATTGATTAAATCAGGATTTAAACGTAATAATTCATCTAAATTTGTGTTGTATTTTTCTAAAATTCCGTAAGCCGAATCTCCATTCTGGACAACATAATTAATCGTATTTTCTTCAATCACAACAGAACCAGATTTTTTAGGAATTGTAATCACCATTCCTTCTTTTACACCTGTTTGTAAAGCTGGATTTTCTGCATATAAATCGTCAACACTTACATTATATTGTTTTGCTAAAGTGTATAAAGTTTCTCCTTTTTTGATTAAATGTGTTCCTTTTGGAACAGAAAAAACTTTGTTTGTTACATCTTTTGGAAGCTTGATAACATCACCAACTTCTAAACCTCTTTCTTTGATTTGAGGGTTTAATGAGTTCAATGTTTCCTCCGAAATTTTATATTTTTTTGTCAAATTGTAAACCGTTTCTTTCGGCTCAATTGTAATATATTGATAATTATCGTCTGAAGTATTTACGTTTGACGGAGGCGTTTGTGTATTGGTTTCAGTTGGTTTGGTTGTCGTAGTTCCTTTACCTGGAATCACAATCAAATCACCTGGATGAATCCCATTTTTTTCAATTTTAGGATTGGCTTTATACAATTCTTCTTGCGAAATACCATATTGTTTTGAAATTCCGTAAACGGTTTCTTTTGCTTGAACTGTATGCGTTTTTTGTTGAGCATAAAGTGCTGATGCACCAACAAATAACAATAAAGCTAATATTTTTTTCATTTAGATGAATTTTCGTGGTTAAATATACAAATTATGTTTTGTTTAGAGTTCCTCTTTCAATGTATTTATGATGAACTCAAATTCAAAAGGTCGAAGACTATCTTCAATAAAATCAATGAAATACTGAATATTAATGTAATCAAAATCAGCAAAATTTTTCACACGTTCTTGCAAACCATTTTGTTGAGAAAGATCATTTAATAATTGCTCGATTCTCTTCAATAAATCTTCATTTTTTTTCACTTCTGCATGCACCAAACGTTGTTTTATTTTCTCAAAACCTTTCAATTGTTTTGTACGCTGCGCTTGTATCATATCGGCAAAAGAAGATTCTGTTAACGAACTCAAATGTTCCAAACGTTCAAAAATGCTTTTTAATTCTTCTTCCAATTCAGGAAGTTTTGGAGCAATTTCTGATGAATTTATCGAACGTTTTTTTGTGATTGCTAAACTATTCGAAAATAAATCTTCGTTTGATAGATCTAATTTTTGTTGTTTTTCGTATTGTTTTTCAGTTCGGATTAACAATGAATTTCTCAAAACTAAAAGTGGAAAATCAACTTCAAATTGATTGAACATTTCTTTCAGTTGTAACCAATAAGCCATTTCGCCACCGCCGCCAACATAGGCAACATTTGGTAAAATTGTTTCTTGGTACAATGGTCTCAAAATCACATTTGGGCTAAATTTATCTGGATTTTGATGTAAATCGGCAATAATTTCTTCTTTCGAAAATTTGATTGAAGTGTTATTGACAAAATACGTTCCATTTTGTTCAACAATACGTTCGCGCGAATTATTTTGATTGATATAAAACAAATTTATCTCACGAGGATTCACTTGAATAGAATACCCCAATTGTTCTAATTTCTCATTTTGAGGTATTACTTTTTTGAACGATATTGACTGAATTAATTCTTCTTCAAAAGTTGGAATCATCAATTTTTTCAATTCTTTATCATCTCCATCAATCATCAACAATCCAAGATCTTTGAATAATAAATGAACCAATTTTCGTGTTGCGTCTGTCAAATTATCATTCGATAAATAAGATGCTTCAATCAAATTTTGCAATTCAGTTTTCTTTTTTCCATTTGGAATTAATGACAAAAATGAATCAAAAACTTTTTGTAAACCGTTTGTTGATAAACGACCAACTGGTCCACCAAATTCTTTTTCCCAATGAATAATTCGATCTCCAAATTTGAAATGATTAATTTCTTCGAAATCGTGATCTTCTGTCGCCATCCAAAACATCGGAACAAAATTGATTTCACTTTGTTCATTATTCAATTCTTCGCATGCTTTGATAACTTGCAAAATTTTATAAAAAAAGAAAATTGGACCTGTAAATAAATTTAATTGATGTCCAGTCGTAATTGTTACTGTATTCTTTTCTCTTAATTTTTGTAGATTATTTTGTTGCTTTTCCGATAAATCTAAATGACCTAATTGTTTCGAAATTTGTTCAACAAGAATTGCTCTATTTTTATAATGTCCAAGCTTATTTTTCGCTTGTTTTATATAGTTTTCTTTGGTTGGAAATAGGTTGTAGAAGTTTTTCAAATCCTCGTCTTGATTGATATAATTTAGCATCAATTTTGAAAAATAATTTGAATCCTTAAGTGATATTGTTTCCATTTAATTTTTATTAATCGTTTGATGTACATCCATTGCTCTGTCTGTTGCAAAAATGTCGACACCATCTTTTTCTAAATCGCGGTAAAGTTGTCCATTTCTCGCCGAAACACTTTTGTCTAAGTTTCCTAACGTCCCAAAAATGACCAAAATATCCTTGTCATGAATTTTGTTTAAAAATGATTTGTCATTGCGTCGAGTTCCTGTAAAGGCAACCATTTTGTCAGTCGGAATTCCGCTGTTCATCATTTCATTAAATTCGCGTTCGTTTCGCATCGAAACAGACAATAGCATATCTGGCGCAAGTTGATGCAACTTTTTCGCTTGACCAACTGTATACGTCACCAAAACAACCTGTTTTTGCATGTTTACATGTTCTATTGTCTTCACAATATCACGATAATCAACACCTTTTTTGATGTCAACCATAAAATAAATCGGTTTACTTTTCCCCCAATTTAGCGCTTCTGCAAAAGTCGGAATTTTGTATGACGTTTGTTGTCCAAAATCATCTACCAAAAAGTATTCCTTAATGGTTTTTAAGTCAACTTGATTGACATCTTGTCGCCCTGTGCTTGTTCGTTGCAACGAATTATCGTGCATTAAAATAAGTTGATTATCCTTTGTTTCGGCAACATCAATCTCAAAAATTTGTATTCCTTTTTGATAAAGATGTTCAAAAGTTTCGACACAATTTTCGGGAAAACCATGTATTCCACTTCCTCCACGATGCGCGCTGACAAAATTTTTGTTTTTGGTCGAATATTTGAAGGATATTTCTTCGGATGAAGTATTTTGATGTGTTTTGGATTGATTTTTCTTCGGATTACAACTAAAAATAGTCAGTAAACTGAACATTAAAATTCTGAAATAATATCGTTTAAAATAGCTGAAATTCATATTTTTAAATAAAAAATTAAATTAATTCATTCTAAAATTACGAATGAAGCTGTAAATTTAAACTGAAAATAATCAACAAAATAAATTATTATGGGACTTAGAACTTTTTTGAAAAGAATTTTAGGAAAAACGGAAACCGCGATTGATGTTGCGGGAGATAAATTTGACGATGTTTCGGCAACTGTGAAAAAAGCAGGAACATTGATTGCAGATGATGCATCGGATTTTGCGCGTAAAACAATCAATAATATAAAAGATGCTTCTGGTGATCTGAAAGAACAATCGAAAGAAGCCGCTAGAGATTTTAAAGAAAGATCGAAGCAAGATTATAACGAAGTAAAAGATATTGCGGAAAAGCAAATGAAAGAAACAAGTGCTTTTGTGAAAGAGAAAGTTTCGGATTTGAAAGAAACTTTTAAAGAAGAAAAAACAGAATTGGAAGAAAAAGCTGATGAGTTAAAAACAAAAGCCGAAAATAAATTAGACGAAGCTTCTGAAGATATTAAAAAAGAGACAAACGATTAAAAAGTCTTTATTTATCAAGTTTTATTACAATTTATAAATGTTAAATTTAACATTAGTTATTGATTATTATAAAATTGGTTTAATTTTTGATTCAATAATTTTTCCTCGAAATAATTAAAATGACTGAATACAAAGATCTCGAGCCCTCTACAAACCCTAAACATAAAAATGAATTCGTAAAGAATATTATTATTGCTGTTTTAGCAGTATCCTTGTTATTAGCTATTGGGTATATTGTATATTCTAAAGAAGCAAATGCAAAATCTTCGATAGAAATGCAAAGTGATATCAATGATTTGGAACGATCTAGAGAAATTCTGAAACAAGAATTACGTATAATTAGATCAGATTTTGATGATGCTAAAACTCGTGTTGTAAAAAAAGATTCTTCTTTAAGTTATCAAGATCGATTGATTTTGGAGAAACAAAAAGAGATTCAATCAATCTTAAATAAAGAAGGAATTACAAGTGGAGAATTGCAACGTGCTAAACGTTTGATAACCTCTTTACAAGCAGATATTAAAGTTTATAAAGAAGAAATTGTTCGCTTGAAAGACGAAAATAAAAAGCTGACAAACAAGAATACAGAGTTAACTTCGGAAAATTCTCATTTGAATGAGCAGAAAAAAACTGTTGAATCAAATTTGAGTACTGAAAAAGAAAATCATCAGAATTTAATCAAAGAAACAAATTCTACTTTATCGATTTCAAATTATACGATTAAAGGTTTGCGAGTAAAATCAAGCGGAAAAGAAGTGGAAACAACGCGAGCAAGAAGAATTGATAAGGTTAGAGTATCCTTTGATTTGGATAAAAACTTGAATGCGACTTCAGAAACCAAAGAATTGTATGTATCTATTTATAAACCAAGCGGCGAGATAGGAAAATTTAAAGGGGCTGATGCTGGTGAAACAACTTTACGTTCTGGATCTTCTGTAGAATATTCTGATCGTGTAAAAGTTAATTACAATAATATGTCTGGTTCAAGAGTTAATTTTGACTGGGTTGATTATGATTTTCCAAAAGGTGAATATAAAATTGATATTTACCAAAATGGATACAAAGTTGGTCAAAATGTGATTACACTTCGATAAAGATTAAAATTATAAATACATAAAAAAAACTCTTCAAGATTCTTGAAGAGTTTTTTTTATTAACAATATTTTTCTCCGTTTTTCTGTAATTTTAAATCGCTCACATAAGTTTTTATAAACTGTACATTGCTTCGAGGACAAATGAGTAATCCTTTCTCCGAATTAATAACCACATAACTGTCTAATCCATCAATAATAATAGCTTTATCTTGCGTAGAATAAATAAAATTATTTTTGGCGTTGTAACCAGAAAAATGTTTACATAATAATGTATTGTGATTTTCGTCCTGATCTTCACCTGTATATTTATACTTTTCGTTGATTGCAGACCAAGTTCCAATATCACTCCAGCCAAAAGTTGTTGGAATGACATAAACATTATCCGCTTGTTCTAAAATTCCTTTGTTGATAGAAGTTACGTCTAACGTTGTGTAAATAGGTTTTAAAGTTTCTGTATTTTGTAAAGAACGATCAAGATCAAAATATTTTTTTAAAGTTTCTTTCATCGAAGGTAAATGTTGTTGAAAAGCTTTTACAATACTATCTACAGACCAAACAAGGATTCCTGTATTCCAAATAAATTCACCACTCGTTATAAAAGATTCAGCAAATTCTAAATCAGGTTTATCGATATAAGATTTTACTTTTTTTATAGGTGTTGTATTTTCGATGAACTGAATATAACTGTAATTAACATCTGGACGCGTTGGAGCTACTCCCAAAGTAATCAATCGATCGTTGTCAGCATCCTCGAAAGCAAGATTTACTTTTTCTACAAATTCATCTTCATCAAAAATAAAATGATCTGAAGGAGAAATAATCAATTTTGCATTTGGATTAACTTGTTGGATTGTCATTGCGGCCAATAAATTACAAGCTGCGGTATTCATGACTCTTGGTTCGATGATAAAATTTTTATCCTCAAAATCTGGTAATTGTTCTTTTACAATCTCTTTATAATCTTGAATAGTTACAATGAAAATATTTTCTTGCGGAACGATTTTTTTAAGGCGATTATACGTTAATTGAATAAAAGTTTTTCCTATTCCTAATAAATCATGAAATTGTTTTGGTTTCTTAATTGTACTCAAAGGCCATAATCTCACTCCTGTACCACTGGCAAGGATAACAGCGTAGTTATCTTTATTATTCATGATTGTCTTTTAAAGTTTATTTACAGTTGCAGTTGCGTTTATCAAATATTTTTTCTTGGTTTTCAACTCTAAACAAAGATACCTTAATTTTCGTTTAGATTCTTTTTTAAAGATTCTTTTTCCAATCGAAAATATTGTGCCATCCTCCAAATCTTCAAGATAAATTTGAGCAGGATTTTTATCATCTATAATATATTTTGAGATATTAATATCCGCTCCTAAACTTGCCTTTGGATGTTTGGCATGATGAAGAATATACGGTTGCAATTCTTCGGGATAAATGTGAAGAGATTCTAATAATAAATGCCCAAAAATGGTTTTCCATTCTTTTCCATGCGGATTTATTTTACGAGAATCAAACTGAACAAAAGTTTTGAGATGCGCCACTTCATGTGTAAAAACAAAAAAGAAAGCATACTGATTTAAGTCGCCATTCACTGTAATTTGATGACGATTATTTTCGACTAATTTGCGATAATCTCCCAATTTAGTTTCACGTCTTCTTGTAATTTTTAACGTTATAAAATGATTTTCTAACCACTTTTTTACATACAAGTCTGCATTATGAGGGAGATAAGAAGTTAAATGTTCTAAATTCACATTGTGCAAGATAAATAAAAAGCCTTTCCAATAAAAATATTAATTTTGTCGTAATGAAACTAATCGAAAATTTAGGGTCATACTTTATGCTTATGGGTAAAGTATTTAGCAAACCTCAAAAATTGAGCGTTTTCTGGAAATTGACCGTTAGAGAAATATATGATTTAGGTGTCAACTCTTTAGGGATTGTAACCTTTATCTCAACATTTATGGGTGCAGTTGTAGCAATACAAATGGCACAAAACTTTCAAGGAGCTTCTATTCCTGTTCCAGATGCCTACATTGGTTATGCAACCAAAGTGGTTTTGGTATTAGAGTTTGCTCCAACCATTATGTCGCTAATTTTAGTTGGTAAAGTAGGTTCGTACATCGCTTCGAGTATTGGAACCATGCGTGTTACCGAACAAATTGATGCGTTAGATGTTATGGGAATCAATTCTGCAAACTTCTTGATTTTACCAAAAATTATCGCCTGTGTATTTTTCAATCCTTTATTGGTTATGATTTCTATTGGATTTGGATTATTAGGAGGTTACTACATTGGTGTTTTTACAAAACTATGGTCAGCGGCCGATTTTATTACAGGTTTACAAATGAATATGGCAACAAAATTGTTTGTCTATACATTCCTTAAAACAATGGTATTCGCGTTTGTTATCGCAACAATTCCGGCATATTATGGTTATAAAGTAAAAGGAGGTTCGTTAGAAGTTGGTCGTTCTGCAACAACAGCTGTTGTATGGACATCAGTAGCAATTATTGTGATCAATTTAATATTAACACAAACAATTTTGAGCTAATGATTGAAGTAAAAGATATCAGAAAATCATTTGATGCAGTAGAAGTACTGAAAGGTTTTTCTGTCACTTTCGAGAAAGGAAAAGTTAGTTTAATTATTGGTCAAAGTGGTTCTGGAAAAACAGTTTTCTTGAAAAATTTGATTGGATTATTAACACCAACTTCAGGTCAAATTTTGTACGAAGGAGATAATATGATCGAGTTTGATTACAAAGAAAAACAACGTTTACGTTCAGAAATTGGAGTAGTTTTCCAAGGTTCGGCTTTGTATGATACGATGAATATTGTAGAAAATGTAAAATTTCCATTGCAAATGTTTTCGGATATGTCAAATGCTGATGCCGAAAAACGTGCGCGTGAAGTATTAGATCGTGTAGAAATAGCTCGTACAGCACTTAAAAAATATCCGTCAGAAATATCTGGAGGAATGCAAAAACGTGTGGCGATTGCGCGCGCGATTGTAAATAATCCAAAATATTTATTTGCTGATGAACCAAACTCTGGTCTTGACCCGAAAACGGCGTTAGTTATTGACCAATTAATTTATGATATCACAAAAGAATACAACACAACAACCGTTGTAAATACACACGATATGAACTCGGTAATGGAAATTGGAGATCATATTGTTTTCCTAAAAAATGGTTTCTTGGAATGGGAAGGGACAAAAGAGGAGATTTTGGTGGCTGATAATCCAAATGTAATTGATTTTGTATATTCGTCGAATCTTTTCAAGAAACTAAGAGAAGCCTTATTAAAAGAACAATAATAAATCAATAAAAATAAAAATTCTATGAAAAAGTTAATTTTAACTGCAATTGTAGGTTTAGCTGCAAATTTTGCAACAGCACAAAATATCGATTTTGGTATCAAAGGTGGAGCTGTTTTCAATACAGATAAAGGAAAAGTTTGGCAAGATGCTGGAAATATTTTCAAGAGAGATGGAAAAGCTTCTGCTGGATTTCAAGCGGGTGCTTTAGCGCGTGTCTCTTTAGCAGGAATTTATATTCAGCCAGAGTTATTGTATACGCAATTCAAAAATGAATATAATGTATTAGATAAAAATGATAAACCTCAAGATATTGGTATTACAAAGAAACGTTTAGATATTCCTGTAAATGTTGGAAAAAGATTTCTAGGAATCGGACACGTTCAAGCAGGACCAGTTTTCTCATACTATTTTGATGATAAATTATCTGTAAAAGATTTTACAACTGCAAAACAAGATGAATTTAATGTCGGAATGCAAATTGGTGCAGGTGTAGAAGTTTCTAAATTATTATTCGATTTACGTTACGAATTTGGTTTAGGAAAAGTTGGATCTGACATTTTGAACGGATCAAATGGACAATATAGAACAGAAAATCGTCCGCAAATGTTGAACTTATCAGTAGCATATTTATTCTAAAAGGTTGTTTGTAAATAAATTTATTGGATATATTTGTTCCAAATTGTATTTTTGCAACCTCGTAAATTATTAAAATGGCAAAAAATAATAAAAAAGAAGAATTCGCTACAGAGCAATTCGTAGAAAAATTAGATAGAACAGCTTTCAACGTAGAGTTTTTTGTTGAAAAATATGCTAAAGCAATTGGTATTGGTTTAGGAGTAATTATTGTAGCTGTTTTAGGTTATTTTGCTTACTTAAAATTAGTCGTAGAACCTAAATCAGAAGACGCTTTCAAAGAAATGGTTCAAGCAGAACGTCTTTTTGATCAAGATTCTATTAACGTTGCTCTTAATGGTAGCGCAGGAAGTTTCCAAGGTTTACAACAAATTGTTGATGAATATGGAAATACTGATGCTGGTAATTTAGCACGTTTCAAAGCGGCAAGTTCTTATTATAAATTAGGAGATTACGCATCTGCGATAAAATTATTAGAAGATTTTGACACAGATGACAATGTAATGTTGGCGCAAAAATATGGTATGTTAGGAAATGCATTAGTTGCTTCTAACAAATTAGAAGAAGGTTTACCTTACTATGTAAAAGCTGCTGAAGCGACAGAAGTTGAAACATTACAATCGACTTACTATACAAAAGCGGGTGAAATTGCGATGGAATTAGGTAAAAATGCTGATGCTTTAAAATATTTTCAAGCTTTAGAGGATAAATATCCAAATGCAAATAATGGTGAAACTGCGAAGTTTATTGAGCGTTTAAAATACGCTTCTGAAACTGCGAAATAATTCACTTCAAAAGATAATTACAAGCCGAACAAATTGTTCGGCTTTTTTTATTGATTCAAATCAAAGTTTATCCTAAATCATTTTTGTAATTTTACCATTCAAATTTTAAACAAAATGGCAACAGAAAATAAAAATTTATCTCAATATAATAAAGCAGAATTACCAAATGTAGCGGGCTCTAAGTTTGCAATCATTACATCTGAATGGAATAATCATATCACATTTAATTTGCGAGATGGAGCAAAAGATACATTGATTGATTTGGGCGCAAATCCTGATGATGTTACTTTATATGAAGTTCCTGGTAGTTTTGAGTTGATTTATGGAGCTGATAAAGTTGCGCAAACTCATCCAGATTTGGACGGAATTATCGTTGTTGGATGTGTGATTCGTGGAGCAACAGCGCATTTTGATTATGTTTGTCAAGGTGTGACGCAAGGTGTAAAAGATTTGAATATCAAACACAATATGCCAATTATTTTTTGTGTTTTAACAGACGAAAATGAACAGCAATCAATTGATCGTTCTGGTGGAAAACATGGAAATAAAGGAGTTGAAGCTGGTGTAGCTGCGGTTATGATGGCGGATATGAAAAAGAAATTAGGAAAATAATTTTAGAATGATAGATTCAAAACTTTATCGATGCCAATAGCAGAAGATTTTAAATCAATTTATACGAAAAATTGGGAGATTTACTTTTCTCAATGTGATCCGACAGGTAAGATGAAATTGTCTGAAATGGCAAATCTTTTTCAATTAACTGCTTCAGAACACGCGATAAAAGGAGGTTTAGGTTTCTTTGATTTACAAGAATTTAATCAATCTTGGGTAATGAATCGACTTCGAATTGAGATTGATGAATTACCTTCTTGGACAGATTTTGTTGACGTGAAAACATGGATTGAAGTTTTGAAAGGTGCAAAATCTATTCGTGATTTTACAATCGAGAAAAATGGAAAAAAATTAATTGGAGCTTCAAGTTTGTGGGCGGTTTTCAATACAGAAAAACGTCGTCCTGATATTCTTCAAATTGATTCATCTCACATTGAACGTTTTCCAAATCTGAAACCAACTGAAATTGAGAATTCGATTTTGAACATTGATTTTGAACCAACGGAAGTTGTTCAATATAAAGTTCAATTCTCTGATTTGGATATCGTAAAACACGCAAATAATACCAAATATTTGGATTGGTGTTTGAATACTATTGATCCTGAAATCATATTAAAACATCGTATCAAAGCGATTGATATGAATTTCTTGAAAGAATTAAGTTTACATGACAAAATAGAAATTCAGAAATTAGAAACTGAACATTTAATTCAGTTTAAAATTGTTAATCAAGAAAAAGTAAACTTCGTTTGTCGATTGGAGTTGAGGTAAAGTTATTTGAAGAAATGTCATTCTGAATGTAGCATTAGCGCAATGAAAAATCTAAAATTATTACAATAAAAAAAGGTTTCATATCGAAACCTTTTTTATCTATTTTTCTTTTGTCAAAACAAATTTAGCAGAATCGGCCGACTCTATTTTCTTCTGATTTTTATTTAACTGAGTAATTTTTCCTTCTTCAACCAAAAAAGCATTCGGAACATTGGCAATTTCAGGAAAAACAATTGTATTTCCATCTTCTTTAAACTGAAAAGTTCCAGTTGTCATAATAGCCATTTTATCTAACCCCAAACGTTTTGTAGAATAGACATATCCTTTGTTTGGTAATAATTTTATTTCCATTTCAATCTCTTTGCAATCTTTCTCGTAACAAGGCAAAATTCCTTTGTATGTTCCTTCAAATTGAATAGAATTTTCTGCTGAAACATTTCCGATTTCAATTTCAACTTTATATTCTTTAGAATTTTCTTCGTCTTTTACTTTTTCTACTTTAGTTTTACAACTTGACACAACAAAAGCTGCGATTGTAAATGTGGCTAAAATTATTTTTTTCATTTTTTAGAATTTGATTTAAAGGTAAGTAAATTTTGAGCCAAAAAAAATCCTTCCGAATATTTTCAGAAGGATTTGTATAATGTTTTGTAATCTTATTCGATTAGAAAATTTCTTTCGCAGCAAAGTGGAAAGCAGCTTCAATAGCAGCATTTTCGTCAGAATCAGAACCGTGAACAGCGTTAGCATCGATAGATTCAGCATATTTAGCACGGATTGTACCTTCTGCAGCCTCAGCTGGGTTAGTAGCACCGATTAAAGTACGGAAATCAGCAACTGCGTTGTCTTTTTCTAAAACTGCAGCAACGATTGGTCCAGAAGTCATGAATTCTACTAAATCCTTGAAGAAAGGACGCTCTGCGTGGATAGCGTAAAATGCTTCAGCATCTTGTTTTGCTAATTGAGTCATTTTAGCCGCTTTAATTTTGAAACCAGCGTCAGTAATGTCTTTTAAAATATCTCCGATGTGTCCTTTTGCAACTGCATCAGGCTTAATCATTGTAAATGTAATGTTTGCCATTTTATTGAATTGTATTTATTACTTATTTTTTGAGGTGCAAAATTACAAAAATGATTCGAATGTTTTTGTTTTATAATTAAAATTTCTTATTTTAATAAAAATAGTTAATTGTTATTCATTTAAGATTGTTTCAATTCGATAATATTTCTTATTTTTAAGAGAAATCTAAAACTTATGAATACAAATGATCTTTCCACATTTCATCATAAAACAAAACTCAAAAAGGTTGGTGATAAATATTTTCTACCTTTCGAAATGTGGAATTATTTAGATTTTGGGCTGATGTTTGCACTTGTTTTATTCTTTATTTATGCATCAAGTGAAATGAATATTGTTTTTATTTCAATGATTTTAATTTTTGGAATCCGAATAATAACGACAATTAAAGACAGATTTTTTGTAGAAATTAAAACATCAAAATCGTTGAGTGAGAATATTAATTTAATCAAAGAATTAGCACAGCGTCAACATAATTTTACGCAATCATTGGACGAAGAAGGTTTGTTTCTTTTTGAATATTCGGAACGAAATATTTTTTACAAATACAATTACCGAAGAAGAGATTATATCGAAACAGTTGTGATTTACTGTGAAGACAATTCGATTTGGGTGAACTCTTTTAATCAACGTTATTTCGGAATTTTTAGACGATATAATCTAAAACAATGGATAAAATTGATCCAATTAAAAAGCGAGAATTAATCTCGCTTTTTAATTTTAATATCTTTCGATTAAATCGTTTCCTATTTCGTTGATAGAATCATCAGTTTCTTTTGGGTTTGGTCCCCATTGATTAGAACCTGGTTGACTATCCATAATAAAAAATATTAATAAAATAAGATTTCCTCCAGGTATAAAAGTTAATAAATAGAACCATCCACTTTTTCCTGTGTCATGCAATCTTCTACTTATTAAAGCTAATCTTGGTATAAGAGTTATAAAAAAAAATAAAACTATTATTCCTCCAATAGTATATGAAACTATGTCTGATATATTTATAAATTTAAATAAACAAATGAAAGATATTATAAAAAATATAGTATTAATTAAAGTTGTATACCAAAATTCGCTTCTGCGGGCTCTTCCCGAGAAATTGGCGTAATTGTCAAACATTACTCGTTTGTATATTTCAATCATAGATTAAGTTGTTAAATTATGTTAAAAATATTAAAATAAATTTTATTACGCAACTCTTAATCTGCTTTTAAACGTTTAGTTTTGAACATTTCTGGCTTATAGTTAATAATAAAAACACCAAGAATAATTAGAATAGTAGCGACAATAAACTTTGATGAAATCTGCTCGTCAAGAACTAACCAACCCAAAATAATTGCAATAATCGTATTGAAATAAGAAAGAATAGAAACTTGTATAGGGGAAATTTTGGTCAATGCATAATGAAAAGAGAAAAACGTAATCACAGAACCAAAAACAGCTAAATAAAGCATGGCAGAAATACTTTTTGTACTCCAATTCTCGAAATTATAATTTTTAGTAAAAGCGAATGCAAAAATAATTTGAACAATTCCAGCAAATATAAATTGGTAAAAAAGATTGAGAGAAATATTTTTAGATTGAATATTCATTTTCTTGGTGAAAATAGTTCCTGTTGCCCAACCTGTAATCGCACAAAAAAGTAAAATAATTCCGGTTCTATATTCTGGATTTGCTAATTCTTTAATTCCATCCCAAAAAATAAATATTACGCCGCAAAAACAAAGTAAAACACCTAATAATCCGCGGTAACTAAATTTTTGTAAACCAATAAAAATACTTCCTGAAAAGACTAAAATAGGAGAGGTTGCGCTGATTAATGCAGCTAAACTACTCGATAAATTTTCTTCGGCAACAGTAGTTAATCCATTTGCAGCGATTAACATCAAACTTGAAAATATAAGTTGATAAGACAAATTTTTCCAGCCAATCTATTTTAATTCCTTTTTAGATAGTAAAATAATTAGCATAATTAGTCCTGCCAAAAATTGACGAATTTCAACAACAAACCAACCAGGAATAGTTTCTACAGCTATACGAATTCCGAGGAAAGTTGTTCCCCAAACAATTGCAACTATACTAACGGCAATCAATAATTTGATCTCTTTCAAGATAAAAAAGTTAAAAGTGTTAATTCTAAAATAGAATTATAAAAATAAAAAAAAAGCGACTTGATAAACCAAGTCGCTTTTAAAGTATTATAATAGAGATTTATTATTTAACAAAATCCTCTGCTTGTTTTAGTGCAGCATCTAATCCAGAAACCTCTTTACCACCTGCTGTAGCTAAGAAAGCTTGTCCACCTCCGCCGCCATTGATGTGCTTCGCGATTTCTTTTACAATTTGTCCTGCGTTATAACCTTTTTCATCTACAAGGTTTTTTGCGATAGAAATTGTAATCGATGGTTTTACGGCATCATTCGTACCAACAACGATAAATGCATTTTCGATTTCTTTTGTTAAATCAATTGCATTTTGTTTTGCGGCATTTGTATCTAAATTCGTTTTAACCGCTAAGAAATTAACACCATTAATCTCTTTAATCGCAGCTTTCCAAGTCGCTTTCTCAGCAGCAGCTTGTTGCGCAACAAAAGACTCTAATTGCTTTTTCAATTCTGCATTTTCATCTAATAAATGTTGAACCGCTTTTACCGCATCATTTTTCGTTTTAAGTGCAGCTAAAACATCATTGTAATTTTTCTCAGCATCTTTGTATGCTTCGATTGCTTTGTTTGATGTAATTGCTTCGATACGACGAATACCAGCAGCAGTAGAAGATTCAGATAAAATTCTGAACAAACGAATATCTGCTGTGTTTTTTACGTGCGTACCACCACATAATTCGATTGAAGATCCGAAACGAATGACACGAACTTTATCACCATATTTTTCACCAAATAGAGCCATAGCTCCATCAGCAATAGCTTCGTTGATATCACAATCTCTTTTTTCGATTAATGGTAAAGCTTCTGCAATTTTATCGTTTACTTTTTGCTCAACAATAGCCAATTCTTCATCTGTCATTTTAGAGAAATGAGAAAAGTCAAAACGTAAATAATCGTCTCCAACATACGAACCTTTTTGTTCTACGTGCGTTCCTAAAACTTCGCGTAAAGCTTCGTGCATTAAGTGTGTTGCAGAGTGATTTTTAGTTGTCTCATTACGTTTTTCTGTGTCAACTTTCGCATTGAATGTAGCGTTTACATTTTCTGGTAAAGTTTCAACGAAATGAATTACTAAGTTATTTTCTTTTTTCGTGTCAACAACTTCAATTGTTTCATTCAAAGTAGAAATTGATCCTGTATCACCAATTTGTCCTCCAGATTCTGCATAGAATGGCGTTTGATTGAATACTAATTGGAAAAATTCTCCTTTTTTATTTTTTACTTTTCTGTAACGTGTAATTTTTACTTCAGCTTCTGTGTTATCATAAGCGATAGAGGTTTCGTTTCCTTTATCATCTAAAATAACCCAGTCATCCGTTAATAAAGCAGTTGCTTTTTTCGAACGTTCTTTTTGTTTCGCCATTTCAGCTTCAAAACCAGCTTCGTCAATTGTGAAACCGTGATCTTCTGCTACAATACGAGATAAATCTGCAGGGAAACCAAACGTGTCATATAATTCGAAAATCACATCACCAGGAACAATTTTAGAATCTCCTAATTGCTCAATGATTTGATTTAATCGATTTAATCCTTGTTCAATTGTACGTAAGAAAGATGCTTCTTCTTCACGAATAACGCCAGTTACAATTGTTTCTTGTTTTACTAATTCTGGGAAGAAATCGCCCATTTCAGCTTTCAAGATTGGATATAATTTATAGATAAAAGGCTCTTTAAGACCTAAGAAACGATATCCGTAAGAAATAGCACGACGTAAAATACGACGAATTACATATCCAGCTCCTGTGTTTGATGGTAATTGTCCGTCTGCAATTGCAAAAGAAACTGCACGTAAATGGTCAACTACAACACGAATCGCGATATCTGTTTTTTCTGCTGCGCCATATTTTACACCAGAAATTTCTTCTAATTTTTGAATTGTTGGTTGAAAAACATCTGTATCATAATTTGATGATTTTCCTTGTAAAACCATTGCTAAACGCTCAAATCCCATTCCTGTATCGATGTGTCGCGCTGGTAAAGATTCTAAAGAACCATCAGCTTTACGTTGGTATTGCATAAATACCAAGTTCCAAATTTCGATAACTTGTGGATGATCCATATTAACCAATGTTTTACCATCAACAGCTAAACGATCAGCTTCTGGACGAATATCAACATGAATTTCAGAACATGGTCCACATGGTCCGATATCACCCATTTCCCAGAAATTATCTTTTTTATTTCCGTAAAGAATTCTGTCTTCAGCAATATGTTGTTTCCAAAGTTCTAATGCTTCTTCATCTAATGATGTTCCGTCACCTTTATCACCTTCAAAAACTGTTACATAAATTTGATCTTTAGAGATTCCGTATTTTTCTGTTAGTAATTCCCACGCCCAAGCGATTGCTTCTTTTTTGAAATAATCACCAAAAGACCAGTTTCCTAACATTTCGAACATCGTGTGGTGGTAAGTATCTTTTCCTACATCATCCAAATCATTATGTTTACCAGAAACACGAAGACATTTTTGTGTATCCGCGATACGATTACTTTTTGGAGTTCCGTTTCCTAAAAAATATTCTTTGAATTGTGCCATCCCCGAATTATTGAACATTAATGTCGGATCGTCTTTCAAAACAATCGGCGCAGAGTCTACTATTAAGTGGCCTTTTGTCTCAAAAAAATGCAGAAATTCTTTTCTTATATCTTTGGATTTCATTTAATTAAATTATTTTTATCATTTGATTAACAAGTTTACTCGTACAATATTCGTTACTTTGCAAACGTTTTACAAAGATAATAAAAGGTTGGTTAAGTAATGGAAAATAAAAACTATAAGTATAATTCTGTGAAATTTTTAATGAGTTGGGCGAAGAAAAGAGTCCAAAAAACTCCTAAAACAGCATTATACGTATTACTATTTTTATGTCTATCGACAATATCTGCTGGAATGATTGGTTATCATTTTAATGATTCTGAATACGCATCGAGAGCAGGGAAATTCAAAGACGACAAAAGCAAATTATTGGCTGAGTTGGAAAGAATGGAAAATGAAAATCAGCAATTACATAAAAAATTCAAAGAAGTTGAAGAGGCTTTGACAGAAATCGAAGAAAAAGATCGCAATATTTATCGTACAATTTATGATATGCGTGTCAATGAAAATATCGATTCTGTAAACAAAGAAATTGATAATTATACAGCAGAAGATATCGAAAAATTGATTGATAAAATCGAAATTGAATCAAAATCGTTGGACGAAGTATTTCGTTCTGCTGGTGTAAAAGATGCCAATTTATCATCAATGCCAGTTCTAAAACCTGTTGCAGATAAATATGTAAGTAGATTAGCTTCTGGTTATGGATCTCGTTTTCACCCAATTTTGAAAGTGAATAAAATGCACAAAGGTTTAGATTTTGCAGCTTCTACAGGAACACCAATTTATGCAACTGGAGATGGTTCTGTAAAAGTTTCTGAATTTAATTCGGGTTACGGAAATATGGTGGTCTTGAAACACGGAAATGGTTACGAAAGTTTGTATGCTCACATGTCTCGTGCGAAAGTTCGTAGTGGACAAAAAGTGAAAAGAGGCGATGTAATTGGTTATGTTGGGACGACTGGATTGTCGACAGGAGCGCATTTGCATTACGAAATTCACAAGAATGGAGAACCTGTAGATCCAATTATGTATTTCTACAATGATGTAGATCCAGACGATTTCATTAAAATTTATCAAAACTCTAAAAAATTGTCATTATCTTTGGATTAAACGCTGATAATGAACGTAGACCTGCCTGATAAACTATATTACTCGATTGGCGAAGTCGCCAAAGCCTTTGATGTAAATGCATCGTTGATTCGATTTTGGGAGAAAGAATTTGAAATTATTCAACCCAAAAAGAACAAAAAAGGAAATCGATTATTTACCAAAAATGATATTGATTGTTTCAAGAATATCTATTATTTGGTAAAAATAAAAGGCTATACGTTAGAAGGTGCAAAACAAGCGATTGGTAAAAAAGGAATTGCGACAACAACAGATGAAATAGATGTTGTGAAGCGATTAGAAAATATAAAAGATGAACTCATCAAACTTAAAATGAGTTTTGAGTCGGAAGAAATTTTAGAAAAAGATGAACTGAATTAAGTTCATCTTTTTTGGTTATAAAACTTTTGTTTCAATAAATTTAAAGCCAATTGCAAGTATAAAACTTATAATGATTAGAATCCAGTTTGGTTTTAGTTTAGTTTTTAATTCAAATAGTTTCGAAAAAATTTCAATCACTCTTTCTTTGTCAATAATTAAGATAACAAAGACTAAAACTTGATAAAAAATAGAAGAATTTAGCGCAACAATTTCATAGAAATAATCTTGTAGAATAATATTGATTAAAATTGTAGTTAATAACAAGCATGCAAAAATTCTTGTCCTTCTAAAAAGTAATGTGATTGCACCAATCACTTCAAAAATTCCGATGATTATTGGATACCCTTTGGTAAAACTATAAAAATTCCACATCAATCGATGACCTTCAGAAAGATGATTATTAATGCTGTTATCCATATTTGTGAATTGAGTAGGTTTTACAATTCCATACACAAACATTGATATTGAAACCGTAAATATTGCTGACCAATAAAGTATATAGATTAGTTTTTGTTTCATTTATTTTTTAAAATTATTTAGAATAATCATTACAATTTTTATAATTAATACAATAATAGTGATTGGAAGTAAGAAGAGTAAAATGGAGTATAAACTCCAAAAATCATTTAAAATTTTAAAATATTGTAAAAAAAATAAGCTAATCAAGTAAAGCCAGAATAAAAAAACTAAAATGAGAAGGTTATTTATTTTGAATATTTTTCGTTCAACGAAATAAAAAGTCAAAATAATCAAAAGTGGTATTGCAATAGTATAAACGTAAAACATATTTTAGGTTAATAGTTGGTTATAAGCTACGATGAACTCTTCCAATTGTTGTAAAGTTACTTTATCAATAATTTTTCCTTCCGAATTTACTTTTCCTTTAACACCTTGAATGAGTAAAGTTGTTTCATTATTGAAGTTTGTCATCAACGTTTTCATTATCAATTGCAATTCTTCATGTCCTTTTTCTCCATTTGCAGACGCAGTGATAATTCCTAAAGGTTTTCCATCAAAAATAGTTGTAGAAACGCACCATTCTAATACATTTTTTAATCCACTCGGAATACTAAAAATATATTCGGGCGTACAAATAATTATTCCATCAGCTTTTTCTATTTCAGTTCTAAAACCAAGTATTTCTTGCGGCGTATTTTCGATAGAACGTTCTGGATCAAAATGAGGAAGAGTTTTTAATTCATCAAAAACAGTACATTTGAAATATTGAGATGTAGAAGAAATAAAATTTTCTATGATTTTTTGATTAGATGAATTTTCGCTTGTGCTTCCATTAATGATGAAAATATTTTTCATTTTCGTTGATTTGAACATCTAAAATAGATAATTATTCTTAACTTATCTTAAGAAAATCTTCTGCTAAGATTTCGTAAATTTACAGATTCAAACGAAAACTCAATGTACTTAATATACGATACAGAGACAACTGGTCTTCCGAAAGATTGGAATGCGCCGATTTCTGACTCCGACAACTGGCCGCGTTGTATACAAATCGCTTGGCAATTGCACGATGAAATGGGGCAAATTATTGAACATCAAGATTATTTGGTGCGTCCAGATGGTTTTGATATTCCGTATGATTCTGAACGTATTCACGGAATTTCAACTGATTTAGCAACCGAAAAAGGTGTTCCATTAAAAGAAGTTTTAGATAAATTCAACGAAGCTTTAGGTAAAGCTAAATTTATTGTTGGACAAAATTTAGGTTTCGATATTAACATTATGGGAGCCGAATTTTATCGTCTGAATTATGAAAATAATTTAGCCGAAAAACCTGTTTTGGATACCTGTACCGAGGTGACTGCTGAGTTATTGAAACTTCCTGGAGGTCGTGGAGGTCGTTACAAATTACCAACGTTAACGGAATTGCATCAATATCTTTTTGGTGTTCCGTTTGGCGAAGCGCATAACGCAACTGCCGATGTGGAGGCAACTACGCGTTGTTTTTTCGAGTTGATTCGTAAAGGTATTTTTACAAAAAACGAGTTAGAAGTTGAAGATGAATATTTTGTTCGATTTAATGCAATTAATGAAACAAATATTCAGCCAGTTGGACTAAATCACGTAAATCTTAAAAAAGCTTCACAAGAAATTGCGAAAATTAAAGCCAAAGAAGATGGAGGAGATGAGGTTATTGATATTTCGGAAGAAGTTTTAGCACAATTCGAGAAAGCAAAATTTGCACATTTACATAATCACACACAATTTTCAATTCTTCAATCGACTATTTCTGTAAACGATTTGGTGAGTGCTGCGGCAAAAAATAAAATGACTGCAGTTGCAATTACCGATCATGGAAATATGATGGGAGCTTTTCATTTTAATGCAGAAGTACAAAATCATAATAAAGCTGCAAAAGTAAAGAATGAAGAGTTAATTGCTGACGGAGCAGAACCAACGGAAGTTATCTTAAAACCTATTATTGGTTCCGAATTCTTTGTTTGTGAAAATCATTTAGACAAAACAAAAAAGGATAATGGCTATCAAATTGTAATTTTTGCAAAGAACAAAAATGGTTATCATCATTTAGCAAAAATGGCATCGAAGGCTTATACTGATGGGTTTTACTACGTGCCTCGAATTGATAAAGCGATTATTGAAGAATATAAAGAAGATTTAATTGTTTTGTCTGGAAACTTACAAGGTGAAGTTCCAAACAAAATTTTGAATCTTGGTGAAAAGCAAGCCGAAGAAGCTTTACTTTGGTGGAAAGAGCAGTTTGGTGATGATTTTTACATCGAATTGATGCGCCACGGACAAGAAGATGAAGATCGTGTTAATCAGACTTTGCTTGCGTTTGCGCGTAAACACAATGTAAAAGTTGTTGCGACAAATAATACGTATTATATCAATCAAGACGATTCGAATGCACACGATATTTTGTTGTGTGTGCGCGATGCAGAAAAACAATCAACGCCAATTGGTCGTGGTCGTGGATTCCGTTTTGGTTTGCCAAATCAAGAATATTATTTTAAGTCGGAAGCAGAAATGAAACAATTGTTTCAAGACATTCCCGAAGCAATTATTAATATTCAAGAAATTGTTGATAAAATAGAAGAATACACGCTTTATCGAGATGTATTACTTCCAAAATTTGATATTCCCGAAGAATTTCATCACGCAGAAGATGATGAAGATGGAGGGAAAAGAGGTGAGAATGCTTATTTAAAACATTTAACCTACGAAGGTGCAAAAATTCGTTATCCAGAATTGACAGACGAAATTAAAGAACGTTTGGATTTCGAATTAGCCACAATTGAAAAAACAGGTTATCCTGGTTATTTCTTGATTGTACAAGATTTTATTGCTGCGGCGCGTAAAATGGGCGTATCGGTTGGTCCAGGTCGTGGTTCGGCGGCAGGATCAGCAGTTGCTTATTGTTTATGGATTACCAATTTAGATCCAATTCAGTACGATTTACTTTTTGAGCGATTCCTAAATCCTGATCGTGTATCTATGCCCGATATCGATATCGACTTTGATGACGAAGGTCGATCGTTGGTAATGGATTATGTGATTGATAAATATGGAGCAAATCAAGTAGCGCAAATCATCACTTATGGTACAATGGCGGCGAAATCTTCGATTAAAGATACGGCGCGTGTATTGGATTTACCATTGTTTGATGCGAACCGTGTTGCAGGTTTGATTCCGAATATGAAGTTATCTAAAATCTTCAATTTAGATGAAGCTGCATTAAAAGGAGCCTTAAAACCAGAAGAGTTTGATGCTGTAAGCGAATTAAAACGTTTATCGAATGGAGACGATTTAGCTGCGGAAACTATTCAGCAAGCAAAAATCTTAGAAGGTTCTGTTCGTAACACGGGAATTCACGCGTGTGGGGTAATTATTACGCCAGATGATATTACGAATTTCGTACCTGTAACAACAGCTAAAGATTCAGATTTATATGTAACGCAGTTTGATAACTCGGTTGCAGAAAGTGCCGGATTATTGAAGATGGACTTTTTGGGGTTGAAAACCTTAACCTTGATTAAAGATACCATCAAATTAGTAAAAGCGAGAACAGGAATCGAAATCAATCCGGATGAAATTCCGATTGACGACGAAAAAACATATGAGCTTTTCCAGCGTGGCGAAACGGTTGGGGTTTTCCAATACGAGTCACCCGGAATGCAAAAATACATGAAGGATTTACGTCCGACAGTTTTCGCGGATTTAATTGCCATGAATGCCCTTTATCGTCCTGGGCCTATCGAATATATTCCGTCGTTTGTTCGCCGTAAAAATGGTGAAGAACCAATTCAGTACGATTTGGATGCGATGGAAGAATATTTATCAGAAACCTACGGAATTACGGTTTATCAGGAGCAAGTAATGTTGCTTTCGCAAAAATTAGCAGGTTTCTCGAAAGGTGATGCCGACGTTTTGCGTAAAGCAATGGGGAAAAAGCAAAAAGCTGTCTTGGATAAAATGAAACCAAAATTTGTTGCGCAAGCTTCAGAAAAAGGGCATGATCCTAAGATTTTAGAAAAAGTTTGGACAGACTGGGAAGCCTTTGCATCCTATGCCTTCAATAAATCGCACTCGACGTGTTATGCATGGGTAGCGTATCAAACAGCTTATCTGAAAGCACATTATCCAGCAGAATATATGGCGGCTGTTCTTTCAAATAATATGAATGATATCAAGCAAGTGACCTTCTTTATGGAAGAGTGTAAGCGAATGGGATTGGCGGTTCTTGGACCAGATATCAACGAATCCATTACAAAATTTAATGTAAACGAAAATTACGAGATTCGTTTTGGAATGGGAGCTGTAAAAGGTGTTGGGCAAGCCGCAGTAAACTCGATAATTTCTGAACGTGAAGCAAATGGTCCGTTCAAAGATATATACGACTTTGTTAAACGTGTCGAATTGCGAACAGTGAACAAAAAAACAATCGAAAACTTAGTTTTAGCTGGAGGTTTTGATTCGTTTGAATTTCATCGTGGACGTTATTTTTATATCGAAAATACGACAACTAATTTGGAAAAACTAATCAAATACGGAGCAAATTTTCAAGAGCAAAAAAACTCTGCTCAAACCTCTTTATTTGGCGATTTTGGTGGTGATTCTGTTGTAGAAGATGTGGTTCCGATGTTGCCAGATTGTGAGAAATGGAATATGTTACAACGTTTGTCGAAAGAGAAAGAAGTTGTTGGAATTTATATTTCTTCGCATCCTTTGGATGATTTCAAACATGAGTTGAAAATGGCTTCAAATTGTAGTATTTCTGATATCAATGCGAATGAAGATAATTTTGTCAACAAAGAAGTTTCAATTTGTGGAATGATGTCAAATATTCAACATAGAATTGCCAAAAATGGAAACGAATTTGGTATTTTTACGTTTAGTGATTACACCGATTCGATGGATATCATGGTTTTTGGTAGCGATTATATGAAATATAGACACTTTATGCAGGAAAATATGTTCTTGAATTTGAAATTGAATATCTCGAAAAAAGAATTCAAAGACAAAGAAGGAAATGTAACGCAAGGTCGTGTGTATAAAAACATCACAAATATTTTGTTGTTGAATGAAATTGTTGAAAAACAAGCCGAAAAAATGACGGTGAAGATTGAAGTTCCAGAATTTTCGGAAGAAACATTTAGCAAATTATCAGATATTATGTTCAAATATCAAGGAGATAAATTATTAAAAATTCAATTAATTGATCCAAAAGATTATTTGAATAATTTAGATTTACCAGCAAGTAAAATCAAAATTAACATTTGTCGAGATTTGTTGAAAGAATTAGATGAATTGCAGGAAATTACATTCAAACTGAATTAATTATTCGTTTCATCTATTGAATAATTGATAGATAATATGAACGAAATTTTTCAAGAATAAAATTTTATGTAGATTTGTAAACTTAAGATTAGATAAAAAAAATATAAGATTATGGCATTAGAAGTAACAGACGCATCATTTGCATCAGATATTATAGAGTCAGGAAAACCAGCAATGGTTGATTTTTGGGCTGTTTGGTGTGGTCCTTGTAGAATGGTTGGTCCAGTTGTGGAAGAGCTTGCTACAGAATATCAAGGAAAAGCAGTTATTGGTAAAGTTGATGTAGACACAAACCAAGAAGTTGCAGCAAAATATGGAATTCGCAACATTCCTACAATTTTATTCTTCAAAGACGGAGAAGTAGTAGACAAAGTTGTTGGAGTTGTTCCAAAAGAGCAATTAGTAGAAAAATTAAACGCGATTTTATAATAAATTAAATCGCTGATTTTGAAATAAAAGAATCTCGGATGCAAAATTTCCGAGATTTTTTTTGAAAAAAGTTTAGGTTTTATCAGAAAACCGCCTATATTTGCAATCCGAAATCGATACAGATTTTGATCCGGTAGTTCAGTTGGTTAGAATACTTGCCTGTCACGCAAGTGGTCGCGGGTTCGAGTCCCGTCCGGATCGCAAAAAGTTCGTTCTTTTACACAATATATTTTTTATAATTTCTGATCCGGTAGTTCAGTTGGTTAGAATACTTGCCTGTCACGCAAGTGGTCGCGGGTTCGAGTCCCGTCCGGATCGCAATTTTTTATAAAAATTCATAAAAAATATATCAATTTATAATTTTCTGATCCGGTAGTTCAGTTGGTTAGAATACTTGCCTGTCACGCAAGTGGTCGCGGGTTCGAGTCCCGTCCGGATCGCATCTATTTCTTTTTCTATTTTAGTGCGATCGAAAATTATAAATAAAAAAACAGACTGATCCGGTAGTTCAGTTGGTTAGAATACTTGCCTGTCACGCAAGTGGTCGCGGGTTCGAGTCCCGTCCGGATCGCCAACTTTTATAAGCTTCACTTATTGTGAGGCTTTTTTTTGCTCCAAACTTTTTATTTTTGCATAACGCATAACGCATAACGCATAACGCATAACGCATAACGCATAACGCATAACGCATAACGCATAACGCATAACGCATAACGCATAACAATGAATCATATTTATTTGGTGAACGCCTTGGTTACAGATGAAACGGGTAGAATGTTAGCTGTCCGAAAAAAGAAATCGAAATTTTTTCAGATGGTTGGTGGAAAACGAGAACAAGATGAAGAATTATTAACCACACTTCGACGCGAATTTTTAGAAGAGATTAATGTTGATATTCTACAGCACGATGTTTCATTTTTAGGGCAACACACTTCTATTGCCGTTAATGAAGTTAATACCGAAGTTTATGCAAATGTATTTCATGTTAAATTAAAATCATTAGAAACGCTTAAAATCGCTTCTGAGATAGAAGAAATGGCGTGGATAACGAAAGAAAACTACAAAGAATTTCAATTGGCTCATTTATTAGAAGAATTCAGTTTACCGATTTGGTTAGAAATGAAATTTTAAGGAAATATTTTGAAATATATTAATGCGATTAAGTTGCATTAATTAAGAAATAATCTATCTTTATTAAAAAAATAAACGATGGAGATAATTATAAAAACAATATTGGTTGGCGTTGGTGCAACAATTGTGATGGATATTTGGGCTTTTATTTTGAAATTATTCAATATTAAATCTTTGGATTATAGATTTGTAGGACGTTGGATTGGACATTTTGCAAATGGAAAGTTTACACATGATAAAATATTTGATTCAAAACCAATTCAAAATGAAATTTTTATCGGTTGGTTGGCGCATTACTTAATCGGAATTACATTTTCTATTTTATTAGTCGTGATTTTTGGGGTAGAATGGTTAAATCATCCGACCGTTTTTCCCGCTTTATTTGTAGGATTGTTTACAATTGTAGCACCTTTTTTTATTATGCAACCAGCATTTGGGCTCGGACTTGCATCTTCCAAACTTCCATCGCCAAATGTAATGCGTTTTCGCAGTTTACTCACACATTTTATTTTCGGTTTTGGCTTATACATTTCTGCATTAATTCTTTCTCTATTCTAAATATTTTTCAAAAAAGTTTGTAACGTTTTTATTTTTTTTCTACTTACTAGTAAACACTAAAATAATTAAACGATGAAATCTATTTGGGAAGCAACAGTTGAAAATAATGTTATCAGAATCGAGAATAATTGGTTTTCTGGCGAAAAACTTTTTGTAAATGACAAATTACAAGATTATCAAATTAACTATTTTTCTGCGCCAATTTTAACGGGGCATTTGAAAAATTCTAAAGATGAAAAGTTAAATATCAAAGTAAATATTTTGCAAGAATTTTTCGGAGTCAATTGTATTTTATTTATCGATGATGAACAAGTTGCGTTGAAAAAAATAAAGTAACGATTTTGGAAGCTAAACAAACTCTTTTTTTAGAATTAATCGATCAGCACAAAGGGATTTTACACAAAATCGCTATGATGTATATGGATAATTCTGAAGATCAAAATGATTTGATACAAGAGATTGTTTTGCAGTTATGGAAATCTTTTGATCGTTTCGAAGGTAAGTCTCAATTTTCGACATGGATGTACCGCGTTTCGTTGAATACGGCGTTAACTTATTTTAGAAAAGAAAAGAGAAAAGCAGATCGTCATACTTTTTTAGAAAATATTGATCAAGTAGATGAGGTGGATTCTGGTGAAAAAGAAACGCAACTCGAATTGTTTTACAAAGCAGTTCATGAATTAAATAAAGTAGAGAAAGCATTGATTTTTCTGTTTTTGGAAGGGCAAAATCACAAGGAAATTAGTATCAACTTGGGAATTTCGGAAGTAAATGCACGTGTGAAATTGAACAGAACGAAAGAAAAAATACAAATCATCATAAAAAAATACGGTTATGAATTTTGATGAATTACAAAAACAATGGGACAATCAATCTTCAGATGAAGTGAAAATTGATCCAAATCTTGAACTTAATCAAGAAGCAAATACCATTATTGATAAAGTAAGAAAAACATTGAAACAAGAATTTTATTTTCAATCATTAGGATTATTGTTTTTATATGCTTTTCCTTTCTTATTTGATGCAAATACGCCAACAATTTGGTGGACATTGTTGTGTATTTCGTTGTCTTTTTTGGTACCGTTTATTTATATTTTCAAGTTTTATAAACGATCTTATCATTTGGAATATAATTCGCTAAAGAACATCAATTGGTTTTATTATAATTACAAATCTGCGATTGATATTTACAGTATTTATTCGTACTTGATTTCTATTTTAGTGTTGATGGTTATTGGTATTTCGTATATCCAGCATCCAAACTCGTTGCAATTTGAATACAAATTTCAGTTTTATCTTTATATTTTTCTTACACTATTTTTCTATGTTTTAATTTGCGTTTTATTATTAAAATGGTGGATTTCTACTTATTATAAAAAGAATCTGGTAGAATTAGAAAATATATTACATCAATTAGAAGAGTAACCAAAAGTTACTCTTTTTTTAATATGGAATATCAAGTACAAACTTAAATTTCATTGGAACATTATTTCGGAGAATTTCTACAGAAATTTGCTGAAATTCATTTTTAATCATGAATTTTTCGATATCATTTAAACTCATTTTATTCACTTGTTTTCCATCCAATTTTGTAAGTATATCATTTGCTTTCAAACCTACTAAATCTGCATTCGATTTTTTACGAACCGCTTCTATTTTATAAACAGGTTTCATTTCAAATTGGTAATTCATCTTTTGTGTTGTAGTACCATTGTCTTTATCAACATCGTTTGTGTTGAATGTCATTCTAACCGATGTTTTTTTTCACTCAAATTGATCGTGAATTATCGTTAATCCGCTTCTATTGTAGTGGAAAGCATCTTTGAAATTTCGATTCGGTTTATAATAAAACAACTGATTTTTATAATCTAAAATAATTGTAAATCTTCTCAAAATTTCATTGCCGATAGAACCTTTTCGATTATTTTTTAAGTTAAGATATTGGATCGATTCGATGTCTGGAATAGCAATTAAAGGTTGATTAAGTTTATATTTATCTAAGTTTACGGCATCTATAACTCCACGTTTGCCATTAATAGAACCATTAAAACCTTTGCCCAATTCATCCGAAAATACATGTTGTAAAGGTGCTAAATTCTCAATTTGATTTTCGAAAAGCCACAAACCATCACTATTTCCAATGTCTATCAACATTTTTTGATTTGTGTAAGTTGTTTGATGCGTAAAATCAACAGTTGTAAAAGGTTTTATTTCTGGACTTATTTCTAATGGATTTGATTGAAATTTCTTTAATTTTTTAACTTCAAGAATAGATTTATAAATGGTGATTTTTCTTTTTGCATAATCTACTTGAATTGGATAGTTTTTAAAAAATTCAGAACCAATTATTCCATGAACATCAATTCCTAACCGAGAAAAGAGGTTGAAATTCTCGTCTTGTATCACGATAATATCCATATTGTTTGAAGAATAATTTTGACCTAAAACGATTTGATTTTTTGATGAAAAAAATCCTTTTGTATCAGCATTATCTTTTCCTAGACCTTTTAAATTAATTTGGCGAAGATTGTTTTTGTTGATTGTTTTGTCATATTGGCTGAATAAAATAGTTTCTTTAAGTCCAGAATCTACAATGAAATTCATTTGATGACCATTAAATGTAATTGGAACAACAACTAAATTCTTGATAAATTGAAATGAGATAGTTTCTTTATTTACATTTTCAGACAAAGAAAGTTCCTTTTTTTGTGCATGAATTTGTAAAAAAGTAAACACAAAAATTATTGAAAGTAATAATCTAATTTTCATTCAAATTTCAGTTTTTATTAAAATTATGCAAAAAAATGATGTGATAATAAAATTATTCTTAATATCCAAATTGAAACTTTAACATGTTATTGTGTAACCTTTATGAATTTTGAACATCTATATTTTATAAAATTGATAAATGATTTTAAAACCAATAGATGACAAAAATTTACTTCTTTTTTTTATGTTTTATAACGTTTGCAAATGCGCAAGATTATAAAAAAGATACGATAGAATTACACGAAACGATTTTGTATGATAAAAGCAAATTTCGCTTGAAACGTGTTGGTCCAGAAACAAAATCTAAAAGTATTTGCCTTCAATTTTCTACAATAAAAGATAGTGTAAAATGGAATAAACCGATCATAGAAAGTTTTATTCAGGTGAATGCTCCTAAGAAAGATTTTATTGTAAAAGCGATTAATTTTAATTTTTCATATCCTCCAAAAGAAGAAAGTTTTAAATTAAATTTAAAACTATATAAATCGTCTAAAAATACTCCTGTTGATAATGTATTTTTTGAAAAGAATAATATTGAGATTTCTCCAAGTGATATTGTAAATCAATCGTACAAACTTGATTTAACCGATGATAATATTAGTTATAATGATGAATTTTATATAAGTGTTTTGATAACAAAAAGATTGGTTGATGAATTTGTTTGTTTAAGTGGTGTTATTTTGTCGAATGGATTTACAAGAAACTTAACGACAAATGGAGGTTTTGAGAAAAATCCTTTGGGAGCAAAACCATCTGTAAACGCTGATTTATTGATAAAAAGATAAAAGAGCTTTTCAGCTCTTTTATTATCGTGGTGTTCCCCACCCCCAAGGTGCTGGCGGAGTTTCAATTTCTTTTGTCAAGTCAAAATAGACATGGAATGGTGTTTTAGAACCAGCTTTTTGCAAATTGTAACTAAACGTTTTATCATCTAAGGTAATCCACCAAATATTTGTCGAAGCATAATCTATTAACGTTGCAGTTTCTTGATCGGCAGGAAACATCTGAAAATCTTTGAAACCATAATTTGTATTTGTTCCTCCATAAAATGTAATTGTTTCCGAAGTTCCATTTTTGTAACGATGATCGTGTTTTAGCGTGATGATTCCATCTTTTTTAGTCAAAATCCACGTTCTCGAATAATTATCACCAACATTGAACGGAATTTTAATTTCGTTTGTAGAACAACTTTTTACATGCATGGTTAATTTTTTACCTGCAAAATCATCGCGCGTAATATGTTCGGGCAATTTGCCTTCGTAAGCTTTACCGCAATGTTTTTCGAGATTTTTCCAGAATATTTCTGAAGGTTTTTCAGTTTGTGCAAAAAGTGAAGAAAAACCAATTAAAACGAATCCAAGTTGTAAACATTTTTTAATCATAATCAGTAATAAAATTATTCAATAATATTTTAAAGATAATCTTTTTAGAATTAATTGTTGAGCTTAATTTTCTATGCATAAAAAAGCCCTCGCTTGTTCAGGGCGAGGGCATATAGTTAAGTGTGTTATTTCTTCAAATAAAAATCTAAATTAAAATTAATTAATATCTATAATATTCTGGTTTATATGGTCCTTCAACCGTTACA